>CAYZYD010000286.1:0-5883 GCA_964482505.1 uncultured Planctomycetia bacterium
GGCGAGTTTTTCTTGGCGCATAATGATGCGGTGCGATTGGGCCAGATTTCGCTGCATCGCTTTGATGCGAATCCCCGCTTGGACTCGTGCTTTGAGTTCGGCGAGCGAGTAGGGTTTGGTGACGTAGTCGTCCGCCCCGAGCTGAAAGCCCTCGATCTTCTCGTCGACCGACGATTTTCCAGTGAGCAGGATAACATAGGGCTGATCGAGTCGGCGCTCCTGGCGGATGAGACGGAGCGCACTCAAACCGTCCATCTTTGGCATCATGATATCGACGATGAGGAGGTCGGGTTCGAGTTCGAGGGTTCGATCGACGAGCTCTTCGCCATTGACGACTTCGATAATCTCGTAGCCTTCGACGCTCAGTCCGCGATTGAGTACGAATCTCGTGTCGTCGAGATCATCGGCGACGAGAACTCGGAAGTCGGCCGGATCAAAATCGCGCCATGACCGCGAACTCGCTCGTCGCGAATAGTTCGTCGCTTGACCGACCGGTGATGTTCCCGAAGTCATACCATCGGAAGGTGGATCTTCTTTTGATGCCACCTTACCTCCTCACCCCGCACTAAATAGAACTCCCCGTCATCTCAGTATAATCCGACAGGGGTCGAGGTGTCATATCCCGAGGAATTGGGCGAGCGTAGATCGTTCAGGAGCTGCCGTCCAAATATCGTGCAAAGTCTTCAGGTGCCTCAGCTTCCAAAATACACCTGGTGCGCCAGAGCGGGTGGCGAAACCTAAGACTGGCAGAATGCAACAGAGCGCGATCAGGAAAATCGTGTCCGGGAAGTGGTCTCGATCCATAGCCCGAATCGCCGTAAATCGGATAGCCCGATTCCGCCAAGTGGATCCGGATTTGGTTCTGTCGCCCCGTCGTCGGAAAGCAGCGGACCAGCGTGAGCCGCCCGACCGAGCGAAGCCTTTCAAATCGGGTCTTCGCCCATTTCCCGGTTGGGTCGGCCTTCGCAAGCCGGTTGTTATGTGACCGCTGACGATCGAGGTCGGCCCTGATCGCAAAGGTCGCCTCAAACTCGGGAGGAGGGTGGCCCTCAACCACCGCGAGGTAACTCTTCTCGATACGGTTCTGTTCAAAATCTTCAGAGAGCGCGCGCCGAGCGAGATCCACTTTGGCGATGAGTAGCAACCCGGACGTATCGCGGTCGAGCCGGTGACAGAGCTTGGGAATCACTCGACGGGCCCCGGGGCGATTGATCGGCTGGTAATGGTGGTGCAGCTCGGTCACCACGGTGCCCGATACGGTTCGACCGACGGGGTGGACGAGTACGTGTGGGGGCTTATTGATCGCGAGAAGATAGGCGTCTTCCCAGAATGGTTTCGGGATCTCAACTCGGTGGCCGAGTTCTCCCCCCGGATCGAGGAAAATTCGCAGGTGATCTCCTCGTGAAACTCGAGCCGAGGGCTTGGTTGTCTGTCCGTTGAGCTCGACGCGGCCGTGCTCGATCAACTTTTGAATCTTCGTACGCGAATTCCAACCGAGCATCCGCAAGAGATAGAGATCGAGACGCACTCGCTCCTTTTCGCGGACCTCGATATCGACGTGCTCGTAAGCCTTGGATAGATCACGACTCGCGGGAAGCATCGGTCAGCCGGTTCGGGGGGGGCCGTTTTGAGATCTCGATACTTCGCCGCTTGGAAGCGCTTGTACTTTACGCTTTCGAAGTGATTCGACCGCTCCGAAGTGATCGGAATAATAGCTCAATAAAGTCTGAGGAGCGCGTACGGGTGCATCGAGAAAGAGACTTCTCAGAGAAGCGATGGCCGCGCAGGCTTGGGCGCGGAAGTGGTTGTTGGCGCCGACGAGGAGCCGGGGCACGCGGTCCTGTAAACGCTTGAGAGTTTCGACGAGATCTTCGAGTTCTTCGGGTGGATAGAGGTAGTCGTAGCGCTCGTCGCGCTGGGCTCGTGGATTTTGCCAGCCGAGGCGAGCACGGCCGTGAATTCTCAAGTAGGAGCGGGCGGAGGTATTGACGGTCGACGCAGGGGGAAGTGAACCGACTTCGGGGAGGTCGACGTTGACAAAGTGGATCTGACGACCTTCGAGCGCCCTAAAGAAGGCGGGGTGGTAGAGACTCGAGTGACGGATTTCGAGGTAGATTTCACTTGGGCTCAGCACATTCTGAAGCCGTTCGAGCCGATCCCAAAAATTCCCGGAGAGAGGCTCCCGGACCCAGGGAGGGAACTGGAGGAGTACGCCTTCCAGCCGACCGGCCGCGAGCAGCGGATCGATGACTTCTCGGAATCGCCGAAGCTCCACCCCTTCGATTGGCTTCTCTTCGTGAGTCCAGCCCTTCCAAGCTTTGACGAGAAAGAAAAAATCGGGAGGAGTTTCGTCGATCCAGCGCTCTGAGATCGGTCCGCCCATCGGGTGGTAGTAAGTGGCATTGACCTCGACAAAGTCTAAAAACTCAGCTAGCAACGGTAGGGGACGGAACTTACCCTTGGGCTCAGAATAGAGCGGACCGTACCAGTCGCGATAATCCCAGCCGCAAACCCCAAAGCAAACCGGGGAAGCCCTGCGCGAGGGGGTCTTGGCAGCAATCGAATTCTGTGAAGGATGGGTCATAGGCTTGTCGCCGCGGTTTGGGTCGCGGTGAGTCTTCTCGGGATGTAGTCGAACGGTGGAGATCCTTGGAACCCCCCCAGTCTGATGGAAGTGAGACTTCAGGGCAGGACCGCCAGTTAAGTCCCACGGCCCGCGAACAGTTCGAGGTTATTGACGCACCGCTCGAACAGGTGAATTGGCGGGCTCGAGTCGCTCAACTCTACCGCGAACTCTCAGACGAACTCGAGGGAACCGAACATTATTGTGCCCTGAGCGGCCGCTGCTGCAACTTCCCCGAAATGGGTCACACGCTTTTTGCGACCGGGGTCGAGGTCCAGTACGCGGCCGAGGCCGGGATTCCGGTTCGCAACGGGGATCCTAGTCTCTGCCCCTTCTGGTACGATAGTCGATGCTACGCCCGTGACGAACGTCCCTTGGGTTGCCGGACCTATTATTGCCATTCTGAGTGGGGGGAGCGCGGGCAGGTCCTCTACGAAAAGTACCACCGCGCACTCAAAGAAGTCACCGCTCAATGCGGTCCCTATAGCTATCAATCCTGGCCGACTGCGATCCGCGCGGCACTCGACGCGCGCGAAACTCGGGAATAACCGACCAGAGTCGACTGGTATCGCGGGGCCGGGTTCGTTAAAAGTGGATAAATCCTGACTGGGTTTGGTTTGCGAGGCTGGCCAGCGTTGCCGAGCACATGCTTTGCGAGTCTCGATTCGGCTGAGGCGAGCAGGATGGCGGCACGCAGGTTGGAGGCGCTGGTGAGTGTGGAATGTCGACTCGCCCGCTGTCATCGACCGGCGGGCGGCTTCCGTTCCCTCGGTACTGGGTATCCCCTCGGTACTGGGTATCCCCTCGGTACTGGGCACTCCCTCGGTACCAGACCCAGCTACTCAGCATTGGAAGAAACGCAGTGGGAATCGGCTCTCAGCGTTTCGTGAATAGAATACGCTAAGAACGCGGCCCGAACCGAAGCAACCTGCAGAAGGCGATCGCCTTCATGCAGACTGCTGAGGGCGGTGTCGAGGCCCGAGAAGAAGGGTCCTCATGGATCTTTCCAAAGTTAAAGAGCTCATCGAATTGATGAACCGGCACCAACTCGACGAAGTTGAGGTCGAAACGGAAGGTGCTCGGATTCGGTTGCAGAAGGGGCGAGAGTCCATCAAAGAGGTGGTGACGGCGTGGCCGGCGGTAGCGCCACCTCAACCCGCCCTCGCCGCCGCGGGGGCGGAATCGCAACCCGAAACCGTAGTGGCGGGACCCGGCGAGATTCTCAAATCTCCGATGGTTGGAACCTTCTACCGCTCTCCGAATCCGACCGCCGACTCCTTTGTCGACGTCGGCGACCGTGTGGAAGAGGGCAAAGTGCTCTGCATTATCGAGGCGATGAAGGTGATGAACGAGGTGAAGGCGGAGCGCAGTGGGAAGATTGAAGAGATCTTTCCCGATAACGGCGACTCCGTCGAATTTGGCCAGCCGCTCTTCCGCCTCTCGTAGATATCGATCTGCGCGGAGTCGCGAAGCTCGAATCTGACCCTGCCGCAGCCGGGTGCAAGACGTCCAAAGCCGGCCTATTTTATCCGGGCGCCCGGTTTACTAGCCAAGGAGTGTCTCTTTGAAGACCTTTTCGAGAATCCTGGTTGCGAATCGCGGAGAGATCGCGCTTCGAATTATCCGCGCCTGTCGCGAGATGAATATCGAGACGGTCGCCGTCTACTCAGAAGCCGACCGCGACGCGAATTATCTCGATTTGGCCGACGAGAAAGTCTGTATCGGTCCCGGGCCAAGTCTCCAATCCTACCTCGACATACCGAAGATCATCAGTGCGGCGGAGATCACCGACGTCGAGGCGATCCACCCCGGCTATGGGTTTCTCTCCGAAAACGCTCAGTTCGCGGAGATATGCCAGTCTTGCCATATCCAATTCATCGGGCCTACCGTCGAAAACATTCGGCGACTCGGTGACAAAGCGGCGGCGCGCGAGCTCGCGCGCGAAGTCGGGGTGCCCGTGGTTCCAGGTTCTCCTCAGACGATACAGGGCGAAGACGAGGCGCTCTCAGTAGCGAGAGAGATCGGCTATCCCGTGATGATCAAGGCGACGGCCGGAGGTGGGGGGCGCGGGATGCGCGTCGCGCACAACGACGTCAGTTTTGTCAGCGGGTTCATGGCGGCTCAGCACGAGGCGGAGATCGCCTTCAAGAATGGCGCGGTCTACATCGAAAAGCTGATCGAGAAGCCTCGACACATCGAAGTCCAAGTCCTCGCCGATTCCTACGGCGATGTCATCCACCTCGGGGAACGCGATTGTTCGCTTCAACGGCGCCACCAGAAGCTGATCGAAGAGGCCCCTTCTCCCGTGGTCTCGCAAGAGCTCCGCGACCGACTCGGAGAGATGGCGTGTGACCTCTCACGCGCCGCGGGCTATCGCAATGCAGGGACGATTGAGTTCCTCGTCGACCGCAACGATGAACCCTACTTCATCGAGATGAACACCCGGATCCAAGTTGAGCACCCCGTGACCGAATGCGTCACAGGAATCGATCTGATCAAAGAGATGATCAATGTCGCCGCGGGAGTCCCGCTCCGGTACCAGCAGAATGAGATTCAACTCAAGGGAGCTGCGATCGAGTGTCGGATCAATGCCGAGGATCCCGAGGATGGTTTTCGTCCCTCGCCGGGTACGATCGAGCGCTTCATCGCGCCAGGTGGACCCGGGGTGCGATTGGATACTCACGCTTACAGCGGATACAAAATCCCGACGTTCTACGACTCGATGGTGGGGAAGCTCATCACCTACCGTGATACGCGCGAAGAAGCGATCCAGACCATGCTCAGAGCGCTCGACGAGATGGTGATCGAAGGCGTTAAGACAACCATTCCTCTCTGCAAAGAGATTCTGAAACACTTCCACTTCAACCGAGCCAATGTCGACACCGGCTTTATCGAGGAGTATCTCGTAGATTCCTAATTGCCCATTTTGACCCGAGATAGGCGATCGGTGCTAAATCGGGGTCAAGCCCCCACAGGCGACTCGAAGTCGATACAATACCGTGTTTTAAGCATGGGTCCTTGCAACGGGCGCTGCCTGAATCCGTCCTCGCACATGCCCAGGAGTCGGTCGCCGACTCGCTCGCGGCACCCCGGCTTTTCGCCGGCCGCTGTGTCGCCGGCCGCTGTGTCACCGGCCGCTGTATCGCCGGCCGCTGTGTCACCGGCCGCAGTGTCACCGGCCGCTGTGTCGACGGCCACTGTGTCGCCGGCCGCAGTGTCACCGGCCGCAGTGTCACCGGCCGCAGTGTCACCGGCCGCAG
>CAYZYD010000287.1:0-5882 GCA_964482505.1 uncultured Planctomycetia bacterium
CACCGATTCCGACCCCTCTACGGTCAAATCAAGACCTCTCGACAGCCAGCCACTGTTGCCCCGCGCAAACTGATTCTCGGTCCAGAGTCGAGTTTTTTTTCCTCCCGGGAAGAGAATCCACTCGGTGCGCAGTCGCGCTTCGCCGCCCTTGCTCTCGCCTTCAATCACGATCGAGGCGATCTGCCGTCGCTGATACTCGAGGCGAAACCAAGAGCGCTGGCTCGCTTCGCCGACTGCGGGCTCTGGTCCGTCGGGCGAGGCATCTTGAACACCCTCGAGTGCCGCGTGGTTCAAACCCAAGAGGCAAAGAAGCGCAAGCAGAAGCGGCCTCGCAGTCGCGCCGAGCGACCGAAGCTTCGAATCTCGGGGGTCGGAATCGAGTGTTTGCGTCATCGATCGAGATCTCATCCGCTCAAGGGTTCATTCTTTGATATTCGCTCAAGTGCTGACGAAGTGCCGCGACATTCTCGAACCAGATGACGGCGTCATCTTGATCGCAGGGACCGTAGCCACTGCGAAGCCCCACCGTCAAAACACCGCCGCGTCGACCCGTCTCAAAGTCAGTATTCGAGTCGCCAACGAAGAGCGTCTCTTCCCGCGAGCAGTTGAGGTCTTCCCGCAGCTCGTCGAGACCTCTGGGATCCGGTTTCTTGACGTCGTAAGTTTCGGGGCTGACCACCGCCGCGAAGAGCGACCGGAGCCCGAGCGCCTCGACCACCACTTCGGTTGCAGCCTCGGGCTTATTCGTCAGTATGGCGAGAGCGTAGCTGCGTTGCAAATCGAGGAGTAATTCTCGCGCTTCGGGATAGAGCTCGGACGTCGTGTGGCTCTTTTGGATATACATCGTGAGAAACGCCTCGTAGAGACGATCGATCCCCTGCGACCTCGGAAGCGCCTCTTTCTCCTCCCAGGCTTTGAGCAGATCCCCGCAAGTGAGTTCGAGCAGGCGGCGCGCTCCTCCGCCGATTCCGCGTTGGACCTCTTCTGCTGAAAGCTGACTCGCTCCGTACAACTCGCGTACTTGATTAACGCTCGCCCCGATCGTCCCCAAGCTCGACAGAAGAGTGCCGTCGAGATCGAAAACGACGAGTCGGAGTCGGTCCCAAGGAATCACCGGACCCGACGCTTTCGGTTGCGGACAAAGTCGACGAAGACGGTCTGCTCGAGCTGGTCGACCGAGGAAAAAAGGGCCCGCCCGTGGTTGGTCTCCGTAAGGCGCTCGACGAACTGCACCAGGTGCGGCTCTTGTGCGATCATAAAGGTGGTGATCGGAATTCCGTAGCGACGACACTCGGCCGCCTCGTCGAGGGTCTTGTTGACGATCTTGCGGTCGAGTCCGTACGAGGGGTTGAGGTAGAGGCGGCCCTCTTCGAAGAGCGCGGTGGGTTTGCCGTCGGTAATCATGAAGATCTGCTTATTGGCGTGCTTCTTGCGCATCAGAATGTGCCGCGCGAGTCGAAGTCCCGCGTGAGTGTTTGTGTGGTAGGGACCGACTCCGGCGTAGGTCAGTTGCTTGACCGAAATCTCCCGAGCGTCGTTACCGAAGAGCACCACGTGGAAGGCATCCTTGGGATACTTTGAGAGGATCAACTCAGTCAGCGCGATAGCCACTCGCTTGGCGGGGGTGATCCGATCTTCTCCGTAGAGGATCATGCTATGGCTGATATCGAGCATCAGCACCGTCGCCACCGAAGTGAGGTGCTCTTCTTCGAAGACTTCGAGGTCGGGCTCGGTCAGTTGGAGCTCTTCCCCAGCCGAGCGGATGAGGGCATTTGAGAAGGACCGGTTGAAATCGATATTGGTGACGTCGTCCCCAAAGTTGTAGGGGCGGGTCTCGGTGAGTCGCTCACCCTTGGTTCCGAGCTTATAGGACCGGTGTTCACCGCCTGGCCCCACCTTGAGCCCGCCAAAAATCTGGTCGAGGGTTTGGGTGCGGATCATCCGCTCACCCTTCGGAGTGAGCTTCGATTCGCCGCCGGTGGTGGTGACGACGCGATTCTGTTCGAGCCGCTGTTTGTAGTCCTCGAAGGTGAGATCTTCGTCCCAGAGCCCGTGTTGATCGCCGATCTGTTCGAGGAGCTCGAGTGCGCGCTCGACGTCGCCGTCCTCTCGAACGAGCAGATAGGTCAGCACCTTGTCGAGGATCTTGAGCCGCTCCTCGACCGAGCGCCGTTCTCGACCGTAGTCGAGGTAACGTATCTTCATCGCAAGCCCTCGATCATCGACCCAAACATATCGGTATAGGTAGCCCCGGTGGCGGCGTTCTGTTTGGTGAGGAGCGAGTGGAGAAAGAGCCCCTCGAGGACGAGTTCCTTGGCGACGACGCGTTCGTCCTCCTCGGACTCGGGGAAGATCTCGCGGACGATTTCGTCGAGACCCGGAATCGCCTTGATCGCTTCGGCGTATTCTTCGTCGGACATATCGTCGGCGAGCTCGATCGTGTTGCCCGCCGAGAACCAATCGAGGACTGGCTTATAGCGATCGACTTGGCTGCCTTCACGACCCTCTTCAATCACGTCGGGGAAGTGACGATCGAAGACCGCTTGCGACGCTTGGCCGATCAGCCGCCGGGCAACCTCGATCACTCCTTCCTGCTCGCCTTCGTAGACGAGTTCGATCTTGCCCGTGACCGCGGGAATCAACTGCATCAGATCGGTAACTCGGGCCACGGCTCGGCTCTTTCCGTCGCGGAACGCGCGTCGCTCCACCTGGCTGATGAGGAGTTCCCGGGCCGCGATTGAGAGTCGGGCCGAGACGCCGGACGTCTGGTCGACGTATTCCGAATCCCGTCCCTCAAAGGCGATGCCCTCGACGATATCGTCGACAAACTCGGGAATGACGACCTCGACTCCGTGCTCGCGATTCGACCAGACTTCCGCGTGAGTGATCGCGCGGGCATCGTCGAGCGATTTGGGATAGTGGGTGAGGATTTGCGTAGCGATCCGGTCCTTGAGAGGTGTGATAATGCTGCCGCGGTTGGTGTAATCCTCGGGGTTCGCGGTGAAGATCATCACAACGTCTAGGTTGAAACGAAGCGGAAAACCACGAATCTGGACATCCTGCTCCTCGAGGATATTAAGAAGCCCCACTTGGATCCGAGGAGCGAGGTCGGGGAGTTCGTTGACGCAGAAGAGTCCCCGATTCGAGCGGGGGATCAGCCCGTAGTTGATAACCCGTTCGTCGGCGAGGCTGAGCTTTTCATGAGCGGCCTTGAGCGGATCGAGATCCCCGATGAGGTCGGCCATGCTGACGTCGGGGGTCGCGAGCTTCTCGTGGTAGCGCTCTTCTCGAGTCAGCCAATCGATGGGTAGGCCCTTACCTTCGGCTTCGACTCGCTCCTGCGCGTACCGGCTGACGGGCGCGAGTGGGTGCGAGCGGAGCGGGCAGCCCGGGATGACGGGGACTTCGGGGTCGAGCAGTTCGGTGAGTAGTCGCGCCAGTCGTGTCTTCGCCTGGCCCCGCAGTCCGAGCAAAATCAAGTCGTGGCGCGCGAGCAGCGCGTTGATCACTTGCGGAATCACGGTGTCGGCGTAGCCGACGATGCCGGGGAATAGCGCCGCACCCCGTTTCTCTTTCTCGATGAGGTTCTTCCGAATCTCGTCGCGAGTACTGAGGACGGGGTGAGCTTGAGGGTCGAGGTCGCCGAGGAACTTCGCTTGGGTCATGGGGTATTCGCTCTGTCTGGAAAAGAGGGCCTCGAAGTGGGACAAGGCAGGTCGGCAAAAATGCCGGTTCGGCAATCAGAACCGGGCGGTTCCGGAGGCATGAAGAACTCCCGAGAGTCGCGAGCAGGACTCTGCACATAATCAGCGCTGATCGTACCAGCCGCCGGGCGGCCCATCGACGCGACTCCCGAGTGGTTCCAGTAACGAAATAGAATCCACTCGAAGAATACGGTGATCACCGAGACCGGCTCCCCGGGCTTTCGCTAGTTTCACCCGAAGTAATCACTGAAAAGCAACCCTGACAAGAGCATTAATCCGGGCTGGTAGTACGGGTAGGTTTCCGGTGGGCGTGGGGGGGAGGGGCCCCTGAGTTGCTCATATTCTCACGAGATCAGGTTCCGAGCCTTACCGGAACCCGATACCCTAAAGGGATAGCAAAGTGATCACGAGATTTGTGGATTTTTGGTAATATCCAGAGCTCGAGTTTGGCGAAACATCGATGACGCTGTCCGGCCTCAAGAGTGACCGTTTTTGGCAGCTTGGTTCTGGTAATTTGCGTTACGGTACTTCCCAAGACGCAAACGCAAATCCAGAGACGTGTGTTAGAGAATTTGAACGGAGCTCCGGCCCATGAATACGGTGATACCTGGACTTCTGATCGCCTGTGCTCTTGGCGGGCTTCTGTTCATGGCGGCCCGTGAGGGTGCGATCCCAGAGTTGCAAGTTCGTGATCTTCTCGCTCAGGCGGAGGCGGGTACGCTCAAGCCGGGTCAGGGCCAGGTCAAGGTTCACGGCATCATCAGTGCGATTGAGCAAGATCACCGGCCGCTAATTTTCTCAATCCGTGACAAGCAAAATGCCGATCAAGTCATCACGGTCGAGATTGACTCTGCCCGTCCCGACATCTTCGACCTCGACAAGGAGGTTGCGGTTATCGTCGACTACGCTGGAGCAAGCCGTCTCAAGGGGGACAAAATTTTTACGAAGTGTCCCTCAAAGTACGAGGCGGCGGGAGAAGCCGGGGCCGCCGCCGCCTCGAAGTCTTACAAGGAGACGAGTCCGACCCCGGTCTCAACACCCGAGTAAATGAAGGGGCTCGTGTTTCGCTTTCTCTGCAAACCCCACGAGTCTAGGCCTTCGATCGATCCCCGCAGAATCTCGACTTTGACGAGCGAGCCAGCCTTCGGTCCGAAACCCCGGTCGAGGACTGACCAATGACGCTCTGGGAGGGATGACCTTTTTTTGTTCCATCCTCAGAGCATGTCGTAGCGGCAGAATGGCGCCCCCTTGGGGACCTCAAACCTGCCTTGCCGTCCACTGTGTCATTTCGCTGTCACTTCGCTCTGGTTGCTAGAACTCACTCAGGAAGACTGTGATGGAGCCCTATCGATTGCTACCGACGACGCTTCTCGACGCAGCGCCGCCCACCCAGTTCTCATACGTCGATTACGGCCATAAGCTCGTTCTCCTCGCCTTAGTCGCCTACATTTTTACCGGAGGGTTCTGTCTCGGTGGGCAGCTTCTCAAAGACCGTCGCTTTTTTCGGATGGCTCGTCGTACGATTCACCTGGGCACCTTCTCATTGCTCGGCGCTTCGCTGATTCTGATCTGCTGCTTTTTGAACGGCGAGTACTGGATCAAGTACGTCTTTGGCTACTCGGAGACAAGCCTCCCGCTGACCTACAAAATCGCGGGCCTATGGGCCGGTCTCGATGGTTCGATTCTCTTCTGGTCGACGCTCGTCTCGGTGTTGAGTTCGGTCGTCGCCTTGAGTTTTCGCTCTGAAGAAGGCCAGGCGACCGCCACCCGCTTTGAACCATGGGTGCTGTCGGTCCTGAGTTGGACCCAACTCTTCTTTTTGATCGTGATCGCCTTCGTGGCCGATCCGTTCATCTCGCTCGAGGATCATTACGGTGGTCGCTTCTCCGCGCTCTTTCCCAACGGCAATCCAACGGACGGATCGGGTCTCAATCCCCAGCTCGTCAGCTACTGGATGCTCATTCACCCGCCCTGCGTCTACACGGGTTTTGTTCTCTACACGATCCCGTTTGCTTACGGCGTCGCCTCGCTCTTTAATGGCGACACCGGAGCCTACTGGATTCGCAAGACGCGCCGTTGGATGATGATCGCTTGGCTCTTTAACACCTCGGGCATCGTCCTGGGCGGGATGTGGGCTTACGTCGTGCTCGGCTGGGGTGGCTATTGGAATTGGGACCC
>CAYZYD010000288.1:0-5854 GCA_964482505.1 uncultured Planctomycetia bacterium
GCTTCAGCGATCTATTTAACTCAGGAGCGACCGATTCTGGAGCTGCCGCGGGCAACCGCAACGCTGGGACGGGGCTCTCACTTAGAGCTTAATTCCCTGGCTGTCGCAGATCCGCTCGACGTACCGCTTGAGGTCGGGCACTTGGTACTTCCGGCTTGCGGCATACAGATTCTTGACCTTTTTGCTCTCGGCCGGCTGCTCGACGCCGAGCGTTTTGTAAAGCTCAGCCGAACGAACGTAGGTCCGTTTGGCAACCGCACGAGAGAGCTCAAAGAGATATCGAGTCAGATCTCGCTGGTGCTCGAGGAAAGCGAGATCGTCTTTCTTCTCTTTAATCGCCGTTTGCACCGCCCGGATCGGATCTCGAATCTCCTTTTCGATCCAAATCTCCCAAGACTTACTGTCAAACTGACCCGCCTTTTGAAAGAGCTCCCCAGCTTCGACCTTATCGAGGTGGTCTCCGAGTTTCTTGTCGGTGGAGCGAAGCGCCAAAATCTGCTCTTTGAAGAACTCTTTGACCCCAGCCTTTTGCTTTTCGAGATCCTCTTCAGTTCCGAGGTGTACTGGGATCTCATCGATGAGACAGGTCCAGGGTCCATTCCCTGGGTACTCGTCCATTTTTTTAATCTTCTCTTGGACGCTCTTCTCTTGACTCAAGAGATCGAGCTCGAGCTTAAAAAAGAGATTGCGCGCGTTGCCAGTAAGATTCGTATCAAACTTCTTTTCAAAGGTTCGACTGCCCGGCAGCTCAAAGTTGAGAGCCTGAAGATCGACATAACGCCATCTCAGGATCAGTCGCAGTCGAGTTCCGGTGGGTAACTTGACAGAATTGTTCTTTACGATTTTGAGTTCGATGTCCCAGGTACCGTCCTTAGCCCGCTCGGCCGTCACCTTCTTGACTTCGATCGGGCTGGGCGGAGGTCCAGGCGGGGGGGTTTGCGAAAAGACCCGTTCACCCAGAAGAATCGCGCTGAGAGTCAATACCAATGTTCCTAGTCGGATCATGACTTATCTTTCTTCCCTTCGTCCGCTTTTTTCTCTTTATCCTTTTTGGTTTGAGGCAGCATACGACGAATCGTCACATCGAGTCGCTTGATATAGTCCATATTCTCGGGGCGTTTAGTCGGCGTATCGGTCTGCTAATCATGCTTCTTGGGATCGGTATCCATCGGGTCGGGATCGCGCGCCATGATGTCGTAGAGTGACTTTGAAAAATTTAGAATATGCCACGCGATGCAGTGATTCAATTCGGTCAGATTAAAAAGCGGTCCACGATAAGGATTGAAGCGGCTGGAGTTTACCTTGCTTTCGAGGTCCTTCTGAAGCTTCCGCATCTCCGCGATCACCTGCTCGTCGTAAAACTTGCGCCACTTCTTCTCGTCGAACTTATCCTTGCGAACAAAGTCTTCTGCGAAGTCCGCGTTCTCGAAGTTAGTTACTGCGAGCTTGCGCAGTTCTTTCAACTGGCTGATATGCTGCTCGATGTAATCTCGAACGAACTTCACTTCCTCGGCCACTCGCGCCTCGGAGAAGAGCTTAAAAGGTTGTTGAGGGAAGTACTGAGTCCAGGGGTGCTCACCGGGTGGGAAACCTTCTTTGTCCCGACTCAGCTGCTTCGAGACGGTTCGAGTCTGCTTTTCGAGGTCGATGATCGCGATCAAACTGAAATCGTCTGCCACGATTGGGGCGGAATTGATCGTAATCACCTCGGAGAAGGAATCTTCATTGAGCCGAATCTCTTCGGTATGAACCGGCTGAAACATCCAAGTGATCTGAAAACTGACTTTTGTTCCCTTGGGGAGGCTCCCGCGCTTGCCACGGACTTTGATTTGGATCTTCTTGTCATCATCGACGCGCTCGACTTTATCGACCTTTAGATACTCTCGCGCTTGCTCCTGAGCGAGCAGCGGCGGTGTGGCTGATCCAAAGCAAGTGAGCAACAGGCCCACCGACCATAAACGCAAGTTTGTGTTCGCGAGGAAGCGCCAACCTTCCCCAAACGAGGCGTGCCTCCCTAGATTCGGGAGGCAACTCGGTTTCTTCGCGAAATTCTCAGACTCAGAGAAACTCAGCATAGCTCGTTGTCCTTTCAACAGGTGCTGCTTCCTTACCGGAAGCAGCGCCTTATTGTAAGGACTCGCTTACCAAATGACGAGTCGAGGGCAGGTAATATGTCAGCGTCACATCGTCGAGCACGGGGCTCGCTACAAATCGGCCTCCGGCCACGGCTGCGCCGCCCGGAGTGCCGCGCATTTGGAACCGATAGACCATATCGGCCCGGGTTCCAAACGCCGTCTCAGTCGCATTCAGCCAACGACCCGCAAAGGCACGGCTCTGATTGAAGTCACCCCCGGGGTCCGACAGCGTCGCTTGCCCAGCCTGGCCGACGTTGAGAACCTCGGCGGTCACGCTGTTCTCGTTGTACTGAGTCGCTTGCCCGCTGTAGAGGCCCGGCGGGTAGATTGTCCAAGTAAAGGTCCGCAACCGCACGCGATTCATGCCGTCGGGAATCGGCACCTCGAAGACGTTGGCGTAGGTCGCCTGGATATCGGTGTAGTAGCTCCGGAGAGCTCCCGTACCCCCACTTCCCTCGCGAATCCGAACTTCGTCGATCGTCGCGTTTGCACTGAGGTATTTGAGGATGCTCAAACTCTCTTGGAGGTTGAAGCTATTGGTTTGAAACTTAAACACTCCGGACTGACTTCGAAACTGGCGACGAAAAAACGCGCCGACATACATTTCGTCTCGAGGACGAGCTTGATTCAAAACCACAAAGTCGGTCGGACCCTGCTCGGCGAAGCGGAAGGTTTCGAAGCCGTTGCCGTCGAGCTCGACTTGGATCTGATTCTGTATGATGCGATCGTCGTAACGAATCCGGATGTGGTGCCACTCGTGAGGCCCCCAGTTGAGTGCCCCTCCTCCTTGTCCACCCAGAGGCACGAAAGTGTCGTAACGAGCGAGGGCCTTCATAGGGTCGACATTGATGTTGTTTTGATTCGGATCGCCCGGGGTGAAGGGTGGAATGGGCTGAACACCAGCGCCACCGTCACCACTTCCTCCACCGCCGCCCCCGCCGAGCTCTGGGAAGGCCTGGTGGTAGTACATCCGGGTAACCCTCAAGTATCCTTGAGTGTTCTTGTACACGAAGAACTGAGAACCTTCGGAGTCCTCGGGATTCTGTCCGACGTCGGTTCTGACTTGCGTCGCCGCGAACAGCCCGCAGAAATTTTCGAATCTCGGATCCTGCTCAAACTTAACCCAAAACTCGACCTCTCCTGCGTAGTAGGGGACGTTGCCGCCTTGGACCGCCCCGAGACCCGAGGCTCCGACGTCTTGGAAGCTTCGTCGTGGGGTGAGGGCGGGGAAGCGGAGGCAACCGGTCGATTCGGGTCCGTTCCGCAGCAAGCTTGTGAAGATTCCGTCGGGCTGGAGGTTTGACAGGCTCGCGGTCGTGACCTGCGCCTCTTGTGGCTCCCCGCTCGGAACTGCAGCGAGATTCCAGTTAAACGCCGAATAGTGGGTACTGAACGGTCCGCCCTGGGCCGAGAAGTCCGCGTCGAGCGCCTTGTTGAGCTCGTTGCGTAGATCGAGCCCACCCACTTGCCGCAACCGACAGAGTTGACCCCGGGACCGCGGTTCGCGAAACCTGAAGGTATGCCCAAAGGTCGCGGCACCGCCACCCTGGTTAAGCTGAACTGGCGTGCCGGGACGGCCCACGTCGAAGCGTCCTGCGATCTCAACCCGACCGTCGATTCGCGAGCCGAAATAGCAATCCTCTTGCAGTGCGCCGATCGGATCGGGGAAGGTCATAACACCTTGGCGATCTGAGATATTCGTGACGCCGCGCGACTCGAACGGCTCTTCAAAGTGCTGTTGGGTGGTGTGACGAAGAGTCTCCCAAACCTGGATAACTGAGCGTCGTTTCGCGGTGGCCAAAATGTTCTCGGTCCGCTCAGCCTCAACCCCAGTCAGCCTGTCCTGCCCGCCCTCGACCGAGACCACCTCAGCAAAGGTCGTTACTTCAAAAACGCCGGGTGAGTCGAAGCAGAATTCAGTCGTCGAGGCGCCCTCTTCGCTGCGGTTCTGTCGATTGAAATTGACGATGTCCGACTTATCGCAAGCGATGTAAACGGGCTCATTGGGATTGAACCGATTGATCCGGGCGTTCGGATTGGCATTCGCTTTGATCACCGCGCGAATTGCGTCGTAGTAGAAAGCATTTCGACCCGAACGCGAAAGTCCCACTCGCTGGCGTTCCGCCTGATTGATGTGGCCTCGGATCCACTCGGTGCTCTGGAAAACCCGAGCCGTGGGATTTGGTTGAACGTCGGGATTTCGCGGATAGATCACGACACAACTTTCGGGGGGTGGAAAGATCGAGTCGTCGAGCGAGTCGATGAAATCCTCAAAGCCCAACGTGTCGGTCTGTCCGCGGCTTCGCCAGACTCGAAACGGAGACGCCTTCCGCTGTTGGATAATGCGCTGAGCAATACGCCGCGCCACGTCATATTCGATCCTCGGAGTAAAAACCCAGACCGGTTCCTGCAATAGCGAGGTTTCCTCGATCGCCTCGGTCGCGTTTGAGTTGACCGCGACACCCGCGATCGCCGAATCGGAGCCAAAGTTATTGACCGCACGCTGGGTGTAGAGGAACGGCCTTCGGCCCGCCAGACCCATCAGACATGCGACCAGCACCGGTTCCGGCGCTGTATTGATATTAATCGGGGACTTGGGAGTGAGCAGCAGTTGTGGAGCGGCCCGAACGAGACTCACCTGGGTCTGGTTGAGCTGAGACGCGGTGACGGGCGCGCTGCCGTCGGCATCGTCGGGAATCTGTACTTCAGCGAACTGGGAGACATTTTGATCCACCCAAGAGTGAGCTGTAATAAAGTCAGCGATGAGATCGTAGTTCTGCTGGCCAAGGATATTTTTTAGCTCGCCCTTAGAACTGAAGCGACCACCGATCTTGCGTCGGTAGATCATCAGGTCCTGCCCTCGGAGGACACCCGTCTTTACTTGGAGTGGATTCCTCACGTACCGAGGATCGCGTTGAAGGGCGATTGCGAGGTTATCCAACAATCGTGCGGTCGCGGCCTCAGGTCCGTTGATATTAATTTGGGCGGCGGTGTCGATGATTTTTACTTTATAACGCTCGACTCGGCTCCCGGTCTGCGAGATCGTGCCCGCCAGCGAGACTTGGTCGGCCGGAGTCGTCTCGAGCGGCATCAACCCGCCGTGCTGGAGTCGCTGATCCGGTGATTTGATCCCGTAGAGCCACGGCGACCGCTCTTCAGTGAACTGGGTAAAGGCGTCCCACATCAACCCGCTGCGAAGCATTGCAACGGCAGCTGACTCCCCCGACTCAGCGACCATTTCCGCGATACGCCCATTGCGAAAGTTGATTGTCGCGCGGCTTTCAAGACGCATCAGAGAGGCGAAAGCGAGCCCGAGAATCACGAGCATGGTGAGGACCGTCAGCGAGATAATCAGCATCGAGCCCTCTTCTCGCCGGCGCCTGCGATCGGTTTCGAGACCGAGGGTTGGCGAGGATTGCCTTACATTTTGGGGAGACAAGACATTACGGGGCGGCAATAGGATTGGGTGCCATCCATTCCGGGGTGATACGTTCCGGGGCATTTCCATGCCTTTCATTGCGAATTCACTTTCAGGGCGAATCACTTCAAGGGCGAATCAGGCAGAATTACGACCGGGGGGCTGCTGTCGCGGCGCACCGTCCAGATAGATTGAGGGTCGAAGTAAACCGCAATTGATTCACGGCGCTACTCTTCAAGAGTGGCTGCTCTCAAGGTACGGAGAGACGGCGCTGTCGCCTCGGGCTAGCAGCCCGTTGAAA
>CAYZYD010000289.1:0-5835 GCA_964482505.1 uncultured Planctomycetia bacterium
ATTCTGAGCCGTTTTTGATTCGGTGAGACGACTTTTCCGAGATGTTTATTCGTTGCTACTTGGGCGAGTATCCGGCGACAAATCAGCTCGACCGCGGCCTGCTCGGGCTCGACTAAAAACTGAATCTCGAGGGTGTTTAGACCGCGATCCGCTGCATGACGAGCCCGCCCTGTCGCTCAAGCGACAGAGCGGGCTCGTCAGGTTACTCGACGAAGACCCGCTCGAGCCGCCAGATGGGATCCCCTTCTCGGTAGGCGAGTTCGTAGATATCACCGGTATCAACCGTGACGGTAAAGGAATGCACCGTCGGTTGAGTGTTTCGATCAACCCAGTACGCGTTGACTCGGTGCACTCGGTGTTCTCGGGTGCGCCAGCGAAAGGAGAGCGGATCGATTCGGCCGCGGCTGAATCGCGCGACGACTTCGCCGATCGGTTCGTCGATCTCTTCTTCGTGGTATACGGGCATGGTTCAACTCGCTCCAGGCGGCTCACGGAATATCCGATGTCTTGGTGCTGAACCGATCAACCCCTCCTTGGAGCGCTGCACCGGAACGCTCCCTCTCAAGCACCGGGGCCCGGGCTGATCAGAAGTTGAGACGCACGACCCCGACGAGCTTTCCGAATACTTCGATCGATTGCCGTTTCAAGTCGGCTCGCAGCGGTGCGTAGTTCCGGTTTGCGGCGTCGAGTCGGACGCGGTGTCCTTTTTGGTGCCAGCGCTTGAGAGTCCCTTCACCGTCGAGGTTCACGGCGGCGATCTCCCCGATCTCGACTTGCCGCTGACAGCGGATAATCGCGTAATCACCGTCGAGCACTCCCGCGTCGACCATGCTATCGCCCTCGACGCGAAGGGCGACGATCTCACCCGAGCGGGCAAAGGCGGCTGGCGCAAAGGGAAGGGAATCGTCAGATGGATCCCCGTTTTCAATCGGTATGCCCGCGGCGATCCGGCCGACTACCGGAATGCTCTCGTCAACCTGCACTGCCGAATCACCGCCGTGACTCTTGCCCTCCTTAACACTGCCCGCAGTGAGATTGCCATCCACTCGGTCCAGCTTCCGGGGCGGCCGCCAACCCCGAGCCGCTCCGTCGACCTCCCGAACCAATCGACCGCTTTCTTCAAGCAGACGCAGGTGCTTTTGAACCGAGGCCGGCGAGCGCAAGCCGACCGCATCGGCGATCTCCCTGACGGTGGGGGGGTCACCTCGATTCGCTTGTTCAACGACAAACGCGGCGATCCGGTCTCGCGTGGACTCACTCTCTTTCGGGCTTTCGCCATGCTGAGAACTCGGCCTTCGCGCTCGCTGGTTCGACTTGCGCCTTTGAGGTTGTGAGGTTCGTTTCGCCATAGGAGCAGCCTAGCGAACATTTGTTCACACGCAAGTCAAATAAGCGACGGGCCGACCGACAGCCGGATGACACCCGTCGGCGCTTTAGGCTTCGCAGTAGCGGACTCCCACAAACAATGTGGGCTAAAAGAGCTCGAGCTGTTGCGGTGGGGTGGGCGGGGTTGCCGAGTCGTGCGCCTCTCGCTGCCGTGTCGAATCCAACCCGAATCGGCGACAGCCAGATTCGAAGAGCTGGTCGATGACTTCCCAGCGTTTGCCACGTCCCCGGAAACGCTGCCCAAACCCGCCTCCCGTGAGATCCCCGCGACCCGCTTCTTCGAGCAAGTCGACAATCTTTTGATAGCGATTGGGGTAACTCTGCTCGAGCTTGGAAAGAAAGACCGGCCGAACCGACCCCACGAGCCGGAGCGGCACTCGAAATGCGCGCCTCGCGCCCGCGGCGGCTGCGCGTTCGAGGATCTCCGTGACCTGGTGGTCATTGAGGCCGACGATGATCGGCGCGACCGCCACCCCAGTTTCGAGCCCCGCGTCGCTGAGGACTCTGAGCGCACGAAAGCGCGCCTCGGGGCTGGGGGCGGTCGGCTCGATGGCTCTCGCCATTTTCGAATCGATAAAGGGAATACTCAAGTAGACGCTGACGGAGGCCCGCTGGCTCAAGCGCTCGAGCAATTCGACATCGCGACGGATCAGTCCGCTCTTGGTCACAATTCCGACCGGGTTGGCAAACTCCTCGCAGACTTCGAGGCAGCGTTTGGTGAGCTCATAGTGTGCTTCAAGGGGCTGATAGGCGTCGGTTGCACCTGAGAAGACGATTCGTTCTCGGCGGAACCGAGGGCTCGCCAAGCGTTCGCGTAATCTCTCCGGGGCGTTCGTCTTGACGACAAGCTTCGTCTCGAAGTCGCTGCCCGCGCCAAAGTCGAGATACTCGTGGGTCGTGCGTGCGTAGCAATAGGCGCACGCGTGGTAGCAACCGCGGTAGGGGTTGAGGCTGTAACGGAAGTTGAGATCCGGACTTTTGTTTTCAGAGAGGATGTCCCTACAGGACTCTTCGTAGATCTCGACTTCAGCGCGCGGCGGCTCTCCGAGCCAATCGCGGGTGAATCGCTGCCAGGGGTTGGGGGGGTTATCGACTCGCCGAAACATCGACTCTTTTCAACCCGAGCCGCAGTGACTTCATTTACGAGAATTGCTTAAAGACTTTGAGACGGAGTATCGCGAGTCGCCAGCCCGAGACCGAATCGGCCAAGTCGAGATCTCGAGCCAACGTAGGTCGGAATTCGAACATTTACCATTAATTCTTCCACGCTCTAGGCTTGGACGAATGATCGCTCTCTCGGCATCATCGAAATTCGAGAACCTGCGTCATCGGAAAGGCTTACGGAGATTGTTTCGCTGCTTCCAGTTGTAAATTTTTGGTTGCGAACTGTCGTACTTTAGGGCAAATTTAGCGCTAAGCGTAGGTAAACCTCGGGCAACGGTTTCCTACTCCTCTGATTTGCAGGGTTCACCTTACCACGACCTCAATCGGGCTGACTTCAATCGAAAATCAGTTGTTGCTGCCGAATCCTTTCTGGTGCCCCCTGGTCGGCTGACCCTGCGCAGCGAATGGGCTTGTTTCCACGAAACACTGTGGTGCTGCGGAGCGATCGCTTCAAAACACTCAGAGGACAACTCGGACGAAATGCCCCGATCGTACGTTGCGTGATTCGTTGAATCGTGCCCTCGGGGATCGAATAAGTAGTTAAGGTTTGGGCCAACGACTACTGGGCTTCACTTTAACTTTGCACTTTGTTTCAGCCGACCGAGGTGTGGCGGCTGAAGGGGTTCATGTGCCGACCACAGAAGTGCGACGCACATACCACGAAGGAGAGTAGGAGAGAGAATGACTCGGTTTCAGTCAGCCTTGATTGGGCTGTTTGCATTTTGCATACCGGCAATCGTCTTGGCCCAACCGGCCAATGACGACTGTACGAGTGCAACCCCCGTCGGCGAAGGTACCTTCGCTTTCGACAACACCGGCTCGGCGGTCGATGGACCTTCGGCTTGTGACGGCAATATGGCTTCGGACGTCTGGTTCCTCTACACGCCGAGCGCCGATGGCCTTGCTACTCTGAGTACCTGTGTGACGGATGGCGCTGTCGACACTCTGCTCGATACGGTCATCATCGCCTACGACGGCGCTGTTTGCCCGATGGCGGGCGATTCCGGCATCGATTGTTCTGACGATGACTGTCCTCCGGTAGGCGGCGGATCTCCCTTCCTCACCGAGGTTCAAATTCCTGTCGTCTCGACCAATACCTACTACATCCAGGTCGGCGGTTGGAATGGAGCTGAGGGAACGGCACAGCTCCTTATCGATCTCGCCCCTGCGACCCCTGAGATTTGTAACGACGGTATCGACAACGACGCCGATGGTCTGACCGACTGCGACGACCCTGATTGTGCTGCCGACGCAGCCTGTCTTCCCCCGGTAAATGACAATTGCGTCGACGCGATCACGATCGCAGAGAACACAACCACCGCTTGGTCGACTTTCCTGGCGACTGACGAAGGTACGTTCAGTTGTCGAGGGCTCGACGACGTCTGGTTTGAACTGACCCCTTCTACCGACGGTGAGCTCGAGCTTTCGTTGACCAACCTTGTCAACGCGGCTGGCTTTGGAACAGATACCAACCACTCAATCTACCTCAACAGTAGCCCCGGAAACTGTCCGACCGACGCTGATGAAGTTGGTTGTTTCGATCCGGCCACCGGCTTGGCAAGCGTCATGGGTGGTCAGAGCTACCTCATTCGAATCGGTGCCTGGTCGACTGGCGGAGTGAACCAATTTTCCGGTGATCTCACCGTGACTCTTACGGCTGGCACTCCCGAAATTTGTGACGACGGCATCGACAACGACTTCGATGGCTTCATCGATTGTGCCGATGCCGATTGTACGGGTATCTCACCTTGCGGTGCTGAAGTCTGCGACGACGGCATCGACAACGACGGTGACGGCGACACCGACTGCGATGACGCTGATTGCGGTGCCGACCCGGTTTGTGCAACTCCTGCCAACGACGAGTGCGGTGGTGCCTTGGTCGTCGGACTGGGAGTAACCACTCTCGATACCACCCTCGCCACTGACAGTGCCGAGGCAGTCCCTGCGACTTGTACGAACTCTCCGGGTAGCTTTGCCAATGATGTATGGCTCAGCTTCACGCCGGCAACCGACGGCAGCCTGACGATCTCGACCTGCGACGACGATAGCTTTGATACGAGCATCGCTACCTATACAGGTGGTTGTGGCGCGCTTGTCGAAGGTCCCTGCATCGGCGACGCCCCAGGCGATCCCGCTTGTCAGACTTTCTTTGCTGAGCTCTCCTTGGACGTCACCGGAGGGACCGAGTACTTGATCCGGATTGGTGGCTTTGGTGCTTCCGCTTTCGGAGTCGTCGATGTCGAGTTGACTCTGGAGACCCCCGACGAGTGTGGTGGAGCCTTTGAAGTCTTCGACGGTGTCAACGCTCTCGACACCACGGGATTCACCACGAGCCCCGATACTCCGACTGGCTGCTCAAACAGCTTCGGCGGCATGAATAACGACATCTGGACGTTCTACACCACGACGGGTGATGGAACGCTGATCCTCGACACCTGCGACATCGCCGGTTTCGATACCGACCTCGCCCTGTACACCGGCGACTGTGACAACCTCAATCTCGTCGCTTGTGACGGTGATGGCAACGGCGACGCCGGGTGCCAATTGTTCGATTCGCGAATCGAGCAAGAAGTTGTCGGAGGGACGACCTTCCTCATTCGTCTCGGTGGCTTCGGCAGTGGTGACGCGGGTCCTCAGAACCTCAACATCACCTTCATACCGACTCCGCCAGTCATCAACGAGATCCGCATCGATCAGCCGAGTGGTGACGACGACGAGTACTTTGAGCTCTCTGGGCAGCCCCAAGCGCTCGACGGTCTCAGCTACATCGTCATCGGCGACGGTTCGGGTGGTAGTGGAACGATCGAGAATGTGACCGACCTCACGGGTCTCTCGATCAGTGGTTCGGGTTATTTCCTCGCCACTGAGTCGACCTTTACGATCGGCGCCATTCCGGCCGATCTGGTCACGTCACTCAACTTCGAGAACTCGGACAACGTCACTCACCTGTTGGTTCGAGATTTTTCGGGAGCTGATGGCGACGACCTCGATACGAACGACGACGGCGAACTCGACATCGAACCTTGGAGCGAAATTGTCGACTGTATCGCTCTCGTTGAGGTACCGGACTCGAGCGGGCCTGACGACGAGTTCTTCTACTGCGACAACACGATCGGCCCGGACGGTACGTTCGTCCCCGGTCATGTCGAGCGCTGCCCCGACACCGACGGTGGATTCTTCTTTAGCGAGTTCGATCCCGCCATGGGCGACGATAGCCCGGGTGAGGAGAACAGCTGCGACACCGCGTTTATCGTGTAGGATGAGTGTGCTGACGCAATCGTCGCG
>CAYZYD010000290.1:0-5829 GCA_964482505.1 uncultured Planctomycetia bacterium
ACCTATCGAGGATCTGTCCTCGCAGATAGTGGGGTGCCGGCACCCGAATCTCGAGCACGCGCTTGGAAGAGCGGTAGATATCTGAGACCTCTCCGAGCTGCATCGCTTGCTCGGAATAGCCGACCTGCGGCGACCTAATCCAATCGAGGTAGCGGAGGCGGAGCCAGCGGGCCCCACCTTGGGCTGGCTCGATGAGTTGGAAGAGTACCGCGAATCCGAGCAGAAAGACTCCGAGGATTGTCAGGCCTTGTCGCTGACCAATCGGCGAGATCGTTTGATAGTAGATAACGAGTGCCGAGACGAGATAGCACCCGGCCGCGAAATTGAAAGAGAACTCAGAGTTGTCCACCGTGCCCGCCGCAAGCATTGCCCCGAGCCCCAGCGCGTACGGTACCCGAACTCCAAAGGGTCGTTCGGGGAGGAGAAGGCTCCAAACCGCAATGAACCAGGCGGCGGAAGCAGCCCAGAAGAGGAGTGAGTTCATTCGACTGAATGACTCCCAGAGTGGGTAGAGCGCAAACAACAGTGGAGTGACGGCGAGCCAGTTCATCCCGTTGCGTACTGCTCTTCCAAAACCTTGGGAGAAATCAGCTCGACTCCGGGTGGAACCGGATCTGAGCCGACCACAAAGAACTTAACCTCGAGACGGGACTCGAGACGTCTCCGTAGATCCTCTTCGACTGCGCTCCAGCCGGTGCTGACGAGGATGAGACTCGAGACCTGCTTCAGTCGATTTTCTACCCCGGTCAGAAATTGCTCTGGTTCGAGTCGTGACGACGGTTCGAGGTCGGTCAGCAGATCGAGTAGCTCCTCGATCGGACCCTGACCGCGACCGATCTCGACCATTTCACTCGGGTTTTGAAGAGGGAAGACTTGGCAGATACAGTCGGATCTCAGGGCTTCCACTCCGAATCCGTATACGAGCGACAGGGCGAGTTCAAAACTCCTTTGCGATCCGCCGACCAGATTCATCGCGAGCGCGATTCGATTCGCCGACTCGAGTTGATACTCGGTAACCATCGGCTTGCCACTACGAGCTGAGATCCTCGCGTGCAGATCCTTAACGCGGTCGCCCGAGAGGTAGGGACGAACTCCGAGCCATTCGTTTGAGACACCACGCTGAGGGTTTGTAACCTCGCTCGCGCTGACTCGCGCCGTCTGGGGCCGAACCGGTTGCCGGGGGTGAATCAATTTTGGCACCACCGCGAATCGAGTGCCCGAACTCGCTATCCGCGCTCCCTGGGCGAGTCCGGGCGGCACCAAGCAGGCGACGTTAAAGGAGTCGAGATGATGGCGGCCGCGCGCTGAAAAGGTCGCGACGGCTTGGACCGACGCGCTGCTTTGAGGTTCGAGGTTTCGGATCATGGCGGGCCGCTTGATCCAGCGTCCGTCCCACGACAAGAGCGGCCGCTCGACCCGAATTGCCGATATCGCCCGGTTCGAATCGTTGTAGACCGTGATTCGAAAGGTCACTTCCGCCCCCACCTCGACTCGCCGCGGAGCTTCGACTTTGACTCGCAGGCCGCGCGGGGTGAAGAGCGGTCTCAAGAGGATCGACACGAGCACCGGAGTCAGGGTCATACACCCGAAGAAGAGGTTGTTTGAGATTGACGTATTGAACCCACTAAACGCCAGCAATATGGCAAACAGAAAGAGGAATCGACCTTCCTCACTGAGGCTCCAATAGGCCCATACCAGCGGCTTGGCCACCCTTCCCCATGCACTCTGCCGCAACCGATCTCTGCCCTCCTTAGTGGAAGGAATCAGGATGTGGTTGAGCTGGGCCAAGTTCATCGAACTCCCTCGATCTCATAATTCTTCTCGGTCGGGTAGCGGTACAGCCCCAACGCATTCAAACGGGAACCGCCACGGTGTCGAGCAGCTCCTCGAGAATCACTTCGGGACTACTCCCGCCTCCAAACCGGAGCTCATGCCGCAAGAGGAGACGGTGGGCGAGGGTGGACTCGGCGAGGACTTGGATGTCGTCGGGAGTCACGAAGTCTCGACCGAGAAGGAAGGCGCGCGCTTGCGCCGCTCGAAAGGCCGCGAGCGCTCCCCGGGTCGACACTCCGAGTTCGAGGCGGTCGTGGGTACGAGAGAGGGTGACGATGTCGAGTAGATAGCGCGCCACTTCCTTCTCGACGTGAACGCGTCGGACCTGCTCTTGGAGGTGGATTAGCTCTTCTGAGTTCGCTACTGGGTCGAGCGCTTCGAGTGGGTCTGAATGCTGGCGATCAAAGAGAACGTCGAGCTCTTCCTGAGGGGTGGGATAACCGAGCGTGACTCGGAGCAGAAAGCGGTCGAGTTGCGCTTCCGGGAGCGGATAGGTGCCTTGGTACTCGATCGGATTCTGCGTCGCGATCACGAAGAACGGCCGTTTGAGCGGACGGGTCTGGCCGTCGAGCGACACCTGGCCTTCATTCATCGCTTCGAGCAGTGCGGATTGAGTTCGCGGGGAAGCGCGGTTGATCTCGTCGGCGAGCAGGATCTGAGTAAAGATCGGACCCGGTTGGAACGAAAACGAGCCATCCTGGGGGTTGAGGACTTGCCCGCCGAGCAGATCGGCCGGAAGGAGGTCGGGAGTGAACTGGATTCGCTTGAAGTCGAGGTCGAAGGTCGCGGCGACTGACTTCGCGAGCGTTGTTTTTCCCGTCCCCGGTACGTCTTCGAGCAGGATATGCCCGTCGCAGAGGAGGCCGATAATCAAGAGGTCGATCGCTTCTGACTTACCGCGAATCACCGACTCGATATTTTGCCGGACTCGCATCAAGATCTCTCGGTCCATAGCGGGTGGACTCACTTTCTTGGGCGTCGGGAGCACTGACTCGACTTGTGGGATTATAGGGGTTCAGGGCCCCTCATGGATATCGCTTGCGAAGACCTGGAAGCTGAAGTGGGGAATTCCCGCTCTTCGGCGTGGGCGATCACGCTCCGGTAAGATCGGGGCGAGGGCACGAGGAGTTGCCTGTCCGCAGAGCGCGTTCGGGTTGAGCTGGGATCCTGGCGGCAAACAGCACGAGGTCGTAGAAGCTCCTACTACCTCGGAAGAACCCCGCTATTCTCAGTCGGGGCTGGGGCTCTCGGGTACTGACTTCGATCGCATGAGCAGCAGGGGCGTCCCGGGATAGACAATTGCAGATCGGGGAGGATTGAGCTGGATCCGATTGTCATCGACCAGCCCGATCAGCAAAGCTCCATCCTCGAGCGCCTCCCTGTAGACGGTATCGAAGCGTGCGGGTTGCCCATTTTTTGGCCGACACGGCACCGATCCGAGCCAATAGAGGTCGGGGTCGAGCGAACTCGCGTAGTCACCGAGATAAGGTCCGGTGCCTCGAATCAGAGGCATGACACTCGCGGCGATCAATCGGTCAAGATCGAGCACTTGGACGTCGGGCGGATGTGCGGGGACGCAGAAGTGGTTCTCGCAAAATACCACCACCGGGATTGAGTGATCTGCGAGAGCACCGATCCAGGCGTCAAAATTTCGAAGCGACTTGAGGTCATGGATCCGGAAAAGCGCGAGATCGGGGCTCGGCTTGAGCAGTTCGGTGTCGATATTCCCGCTTTTCCGAAGCCGTAACGAGACCGCCTCGGTCGAATCGGGAAGCCAGGAGGTCGTTCCCGCGAGGTTCGGAGAGAGGAGAACGCGCTTCGAGGCGCTGCGCTTTGCCGGGCTCCAGTCGAAGTCAAAGCCTCCTTGGGAGGGAGTGCTCGACGCTGCGAGTCGCTGCCGCGCGGATTGGGCGTCTCGAGATATCAAGACCAAACGATCTTCGGGGAGCACAATTGTGTGACCCGAAAGCGCCCAATAAAGCTCTCCCTCGCGACGCAGACCGACGAGCAGTGAGTCGTTCATCTGAGCGGCGCAATCGGCAAACCGCATCCCGGTTAGGTCGGTAGCCGTCACTTCGTAGAGACCGAACGGCTGCACCTTTTCAGAATCCGCGGGGCTGGGAAGTGTCGAGCGGTCGGGATCGAGGAGTTGAGTGACCGCTTGACCCCAATAATTATCGATCGAATAGATCTTGGTCAGCGTGCCGACGAGCTCTTCACGGGTGTAGACGGCCGGGAGGCAATTCCTCAGCGCGCGCCCGGTCGGGCGCTCTTCGACCACCACGGCCACCGGAGGGCATCCAAATCGGCGAAGATCGAGAGCAACTTGCGCGACTTTCTGCTCGGTGACCGCTCCGCCGCTCACGAGTAGTTCGGGTCGGCGACCATTGGGATCGTAGTGAGGCGGTAGAGTTTCAAAACGTGGATCCGCTTCGCTCAAGAGAGTTCGCCAAGAGAACGGTGCCAGCGCATACCGGGCGGGTTGTGCCGGCTCGGGGTCCAAAGAAGTCGTCACCCAGTAGAGTGCAAAGATCGCCACGAAATTGAGTGCGACGATTCCCGCCGCCGCCCACGCGACCGCCGGGTTCTCTCTTCCCGCGAGGACGATCGCCACGACACCTCCGACCCCGAGGATCGAACAGAAAGCTGCGAACCAAGCTCGATTGAGATTCGGGTTCGAAGGTCTGTCCACGGTTCTACTTTCGATTTGGAACTGACGAGATCAGAAGTCTCTAACGTCAAGGCCTGCACGAGCAGCTCGCCCCAAGATCACTCGGGCTGATGTCAGTGATGTCTGGCGCGGGAATCCACCACGAGAGGTTTTCCGCAAGCGCCGAATCTCACTAGCCTCAAATAGAACGCATTCTGAGGGCGGAATGCGGGTTACTCGGGAAGACCGTGCATTATCCGGGATAGTGACTCATGCAAGCGAGCTCAAACTCAGCCCGAGCTACTATCCGTAACCGAGCGAACGAATAAGAGAACATTTTCAATTTTCGTGAGCGATGAAAAATGCCGGGACCGAGGCCCCGGCACGTGACAACTCTGCTCTTATTCTTGGGGAGCTATTCAGCTTTTCCGAGCTCGCCTACGATCTCGAAGATCACTCCCTTACCCGTCGCATAACCTTGTGCCACGGTGACCCCAAAGAGCCCCTCGAGTTCTTCCTCCTTAGGGATCAGCTTAACGAAAGGGTTGTCGTTATCCTCTCCCATCAGCATCTCAAAAAAGAGGCCGGCTATTTTGGCGGTGTGTTTACCCGAGTCGGCAACTTGGTAGTACATGCTGGGACGGGGTTTGAGAAGCTCGGCCGCGCGGGTGACGAGTGGGGTATTGAGCAGTGCCGCGGGCCCTTCGGGCTGTTTGCGCAAGTTTGCCATAACCTCGAGGTCGACTCGATCGCCGACCGCGACGAAGAGATTGCCCTGCCCAAACATCACGCTGACCGGAGTCGGCTCCTTGACTCGAATTCCCGAGAATCCCTGGTCGCCCTCGACCATTTCAATCGGAGCTCCGGCGAGAAAGGGCTTGGCCTTCGTCATCAACTTATTCCAAACCTCCTCATTGACCGGTATCACGAAGGCGACTCGATCGAGTGGCGTGTCTTCGTTCCCGATCGTCGCCATCTGTGGTTCAAAGATGAGGTAATGGAGCTCTTTGCCGAAAGACGACAAGAGTTCATTACTATCGATACCGAGGAAGTTGGGTAGACTTAGCTCAAACTGGGCGAAGCTGCCTTCGGCTTCGGCGCCAAACTGCTTGACCATGGTCTGCTTGATCGTCTCGTAGGCACTCTGGACGTCGAAGCTAATTTTGGAGTAAGAGAGGACGCTGCTCGGAATCCAGTTGACGGGCTTTGGTTCGAGTTCGGGCTGATTCATCAATTTCATCATGCCAGCCCTCGGGGCGGGGGACTCGACAAACATATTGGTCCGAAACAGGTTATTATCGAAGGTCGACTTCATCGCGATCATCCCGAGTGAGTCGAGCCACATT
>CAYZYD010000291.1:0-5807 GCA_964482505.1 uncultured Planctomycetia bacterium
GGCGTCTTTGTACCTCCGGTTGCGATCGACGACATCGATATTGGCGACGAGGACGACTATTTCGACGATCTCGGCCCCGAAGATCTCGAGGAGCT
This sequence comes from uncultured Planctomycetia bacterium, assembly GCA_964482505.1. Lineage (GTDB taxonomy): Bacteria > Planctomycetota > UBA8108 > UBA1146 > JAJFFE01 > CAYZYD01. Next base: position 96 of record CAYZYD010000291.1, read on the forward strand.
CACCAAAGACTACGACCCTTCAGTTGAGGACGACGAGGAAGAGTCCGAGGGCACTCCGGGCCAGGGTCTCACTACGCCAGGAACTCCCCCCGAGGGCGTGGGCAAGGAGAAGCTCGAAAACCCGAGCTTCGACTGGGTCAAGCACAACTGGAAAATCGACGACGAGTCACACGTCGCGATTATTCGGAGCAAACGGGTGCGAGTCTTGATCCGAAGCAAAGACCTCAGAGCGCAGGCTGAAATCGGTGCGGTCGCCATGACGTTTTCTGACGGCCGCGGCTGTGTGCTCCACGTCTTGAGCCACTTCGGAAAGCAAGCTTCGGCTCGAGACGAAGCGACCATTCAGAACCTCTTGATTAACTTCCTGCTCGAGGTCAACACGCGTATTGAGCGTTGAGCGAGTTCGAGAGCCGAGGATTTAAAGGGGCTGCGACCTGGCCTGGACGCAGCCTTTTTTTGATGCGATCAGCAACGCGTCAAATGAGTTGACTTTGGACCTCGGCGATCTAGGATCCGCACTACTCGCCCTGATAACCCTGGCTGCGTTTGTGTCTTCAGATTGCCAGCGATTCTCTCGCCGGCTTGTTTTGACGGAAGACTAGTCCGGATCGAAAGCAGTTTTTCTTCTGGTGGGCAGCTAGCCGGCATACGATCGTATGCAAGTCTCACGTCTATCGAGCAGAAGCGTCTTATGGTCGATGTCTTGGCTTATCGACGAAGGTCCACTCTACGGAGCGGGGGCGCAGTAAAGAGTCGCTCGTTCCGGTCTCGTCTCGTCGCCAACCGGGTTGTCGAACGACGTCTTCCAACCGGCTTATCCGGCGAGCGGACGGTCGATGTTGCGGCCGTAGTGGAGTTGGTTCATTGAGTCGAATTCGAGCTTGGCGCAATTCTGGGCGGCTCGAGTTTGTCTTGGCTCTGCTCCTCTTCGCGAGCATCCCGGCCCCGCTTTGGGCGCAAGCGGGTGAGAAGTCTCGGCTCGTCGATCTCTTTGAGTCCAAACGAGAATTACTCAAGTATTTGAAGCGTGTCCCACCGGCCGACTATTTGGCGATCTTTCCCTTTGACGATGGCTTTGGGGCGATCTTCATGGGCAACGTCCACCTCGAAACCGACGAGTTCTCGCTCTGGGCCGATAACGTCGGCATCCGTATCTTTGAACCGCCCGAGGGTATGGCCGACGACGCGACGAGCGACGAGCAGGTGGGTAACTTCAAGGTCTTCGCCGATGGTCTGGTGACACTTGTCCGCGACGAAACGTCGATCCGGGGTGAAAGCCTCTTGTACGATTCTGCCACCCGCAAAGCGATCGTGACGAATGCGCGCTTTCGGACCAACGCGCAACAAATCTACGGGGAAGCCAACCGCTACGAGCTCGGGTACTGGAATCGGCTCGATCCCCAGGGAGAAGCGGGCGATCTCGTGAGTCGTGACCCTTCCGCTCCTCAAGCACCATCGAACCGGTCTCTTGAGCAACTCCGTTTTCAACGCGGCGCCCGACTCGTGGTCGCAGCCGAGCGGCTCGAGCTCACCGACTTCGAGCGAATCCGGGCCGCGGGTCTCGAGATCACCAACTGCGACTTTGAACATCCCCACTGGGCGATTCGCGCGGAGCGCGCTCGAGTCTACCCGGTTGAGCGGGCGGAAGAAGAGAAGTCCTCGGTGCGTATCGAGATCGATGACGGCTCCTTTCGCTTTTGGGACGTCCCGCCAATCCCTATCGGTAATCTCACTTTCGATACCTATTGGGCCCAAACCACGCCACTCAGGAGTTTGAGCTACTCGAACTCCTCTAAGTTCGGGAACCGGATCCAAGCGGTCTGGAATGGCAATCTGCTCTTCCCCAAGCGCTACCGAGGCTCCTTCGACCTCGGAATCAGGACCGAGTATCTCTCTGCCCGCGGTGTCGGCTACGGGCTCGACTGGGAGTATGGCGTGCGGACGCACAAATGGTCTCGCAAAGCCCAGCCTGGCAAAATCGACGTCTACGGGATCGGCCTGTTCTACGCGATCGAGGATCGGGGCGAAGACCGTTTCGACATGGTTCCCGCACGCACCCACCGTAACCGGGTCCGGTCACACACGCGGATTCGCTTTCCGACGCAGACACTCGTCGATGTTGAGTACTCGGCCGAACGGGATTCGAACTTTCTCGAGGAGTACTATCAAAACGAGCTCCGCAGCGAGAAACGACCCGAGAGTATCGTCTATCTTCGGCAGCCGTTCAGCGACGACTTCGCTGCGACCGTTCTCGTCAGGCGACAGACGGTTCCTTACCGAGCCGAAGTGGAGAAACTGCCCGAGGTCTCGCTGCAACTCATCCAATATCCCTTCCGCCACTTTTCGGTGGACGTGGTCGGCCGCGCGGCCGACCTGCGCTTTCTTCCCGACAACGAGACCTCGCTCAACTCTCGCCGGATGGGGCGCGCCGACCTCAAGACTCGAATCGCGTCCGCCTTCGGGAGTACAAAGTATGGAAAGATCCGACCGTTCTTTGAAGCGCGGGGGACCCTTTACGAAGAGGATATCGACGGCAACTCAAAGGTGGAGCGCTACGCGCTCGCGGCCGGAGCCCAAGTCGGTTGGCACATCGGCCGAACCTTTAAAATGCGCCTGCCTTTTTTTGATACCGACCTGCTCCGGCACACGATCGACCCGAGCATTTCGTTTTTTAGCCTCTACGACACCAATGTCGATCCCTCCGAGCTCTTCCGGTTCGATTCGACCGAAGATGTCGACACCGTCGAGAGCTTACGGCTCTCGCTCAGGCAGTATCTGCGCGCCCGTCGCTCGGACCAAAAGCCCGAGCGGAACCGTCTCCAGCCCGCCACCGAAATCGCCGAGATCGACTTCGAGATCGATTACTTTCCCGAAGCCTCCCGCGATAACGCCGGCGACAACTGGGGCACTCTCAATTCCGAGTTCCTGTTCCGAGTGCACCCGCGCGTCTCGGTTTTCTGCGAGAGCCGTCTCAACGTGGAGGATCGCGGCCGATTCGAGGAGTTCCAGGTTGGTCTCAACTACCGCGAGTCGCGTTTTTCCGACTACCTCAACCAGGACTTTGGGTTTGGAGTTTCTCACCGTACGATCCGGGGTCGAACCGAAAATCTGACCGCTAACTTTTATCTCAAGACTTCGGATCGTTACGAAGTCGCGATGGTCTGGGAGCAGGATCTACGCGATCACGAAACGCTCAATCAAGAGTATGCGCTCATTCGCAATTTCCACGACTGGTCACTCGTGTTTACCTTCGAGGTCGACCAGGGGGAAGACGACAACGTCTCGTTCGGAGTCAACTTCCTCAACCGCGGGATTCCCCCGTCGGGCAAAGAGTTCGTGCGCTCCCGTCTCGCCTTTTGATTCGCGAGACGACCCGATAATCCCACTTCCCCTCGCGATTTCTCGAGCTTATCTTGGACGCCTCGTCACGTTGGTCACCGAGCTCTTCTCAACCTTGGTTTCGAAACCTGCCCGAAATTGTGCAGACAAGAGCCAAAGATTCAGACAGGAGCCAACATAGAGACAGGAGCTAGGCATTTCGGAATCGAAACCGTTTCTCCGTCGGGCGGTCTACCCCGGCACGTTTGATCCACCCCACTTGGGTCATCTCGATCTCATCGAACGCGGCCGAGCGCTCGTCGATGAACTGATCGTGGCGGTCGCTATCAACCGGGATAAGAACGAGCTCTTCACCGTCGAGGAGCGACTCGAGCTTCTCACCAAGGCGACGCGCGATATGGACGGCGTTCGCGTGATCTCGTTTTCGGGTCTCGTGGTCGATCTGCTCGAACGCGCGGGGGCGCAGTTCATTCTGCGCGGTATCCGGACCTTTTCAGACTTTGAAGCCGAACTCAGCATGGCCTTGACCAACCGCCAACTCGCGGCGGGTCGATCCGTCGAGACGGTTTTCGTTTTGCCGAAGATGGAGTACTCGCACTTCTCCTCGCGTCGCGTGAAGGAGGTTGCTTCGTTTGGCGGCGATCTCACCCCGTTCCTGCCCGCCTCGATTCAACCCGAGGTTGTGGCGCGGCTCGCCGATCGACTTGGGCCGGATTGAGTTTTGCCTGGGAGAGGAACTCCACCCCGGTGAGGCGGGGGTTGCGTCAACTGACTGGCACCGAAGCGTCAACTGGAAGAGAGAGAGCTATGGGCGAGCTGTATCGAGTTCAAACGGATCGGGCTCCGGCGGCTATCGGTCCCTATTCGCAGGCGGTCAAGGCGGGAGAGCTGCTTTACTGTTCGGGTCAGATCGGGATCGATCCGTCGACGGGTGAGCTTGTGTCCGGGGGGCTCGAACCGCAGACCCGGAGAGCGCTTGAGAACTTGACCGAGGTTCTGAAGGAGGGCGGTTCGTCGACCGATAGAGTGGTCAAGACGACGGTCTACTTGACCGCCATGGCCGACTTTCCCACCGTCAACGCGATTTACGCCGAGTTCTTCTCTGACCACCAGCCCGCCCGGGCGACCGTCGCCGTGAGCGAACTGCCCAAAGGGGCGCTCTTTGAGATCGACGCCATCGCACTGACCACTGCTTAGGACGAGAGCAATTTCAGAACGTCCGCAGATTCCGCATTCGCGACCGACCGGTCTCGCCGCGATGGGTGAAGCCGTCGTTCGAGTGATCGAATCGGGCCGGCATGCGACCGGTGAGACTCGGAGGCAACTCGAGTTCTGCTTGGCCGAGCGAACCGGGGTCGCTCACGTTCGCGCGGTCCAATCGGGATCGGCCGCTCTTCACGTCGCTCTCCTCAGCCTCGGAATCGGTCCCGGGGACCCGGTGTTGATCCCGACTTACGCCTGTATGGCGGTCCTCAACAGTGTCACTGCCGTCGGGGCGCGACCGATTCTCGTCGACGCCGAACCCGCGACCTTGAATCTCACCCGGGCTGGGATCGAGGCCACTCTGATTCGCGAGAACCTCGCCGAGTCCGAGATCCGAGCCCTGATCTGCCCGCACACGTTTGGCTATCCCGCCCGCCTCGTCACCCGGGAGTCGCCTTTCCCAATCGTCGAGGACGCGGCCATGGCCATCGGCGCCCGAGTCGATGGCGCCGAGGTCGGCGGCTTCGGTGACGTGAGCATCGTTTCATTCTACGCGACCAAGATGGTATCGACCGGACACGGCGGAGCGATTCTCACCGACCACTCGGCCCGGAGCGCGAAGATCGACGATCTCCTCCAGTACGATGGTCGCGAAACGTACTCGGGAACCTCGTGGAATTACTCGCTCAGCGACATTCAAGCGGCGATGGCGCTTCCCCAACTCGAGCGGCTCGAGGAGTGGATCGAGCGCCGCAGCCAACTCGCCGAGCGCTACGCCGAGATCTGTCGCGAGGCCGAGGTTTGCTATCACCAGCCCGAACCGGGCTGCGAGCCCAACTTCTTCCGCTTCACCCTCTTTCTCGAGAATCGCCAGCTCGCTCAGAGCCAGTTCGCTGACCGCGGCGTCGATACCAAGCCGCCGGTTTACAAGCCCCTCCACCAATATCTCGGGTACCTCGACGACGACTTTCCCGTCGCCACCCGGCTCGCGCGGCAGGCGCTCAGCATCCCGATCTATCCCTCGCTCTCGATTTCGGAAGAAGAGCGTATTCTACGAGCGCTCACTCAGGTGGTGAGCTTCGCACGCGAAGTCGAACCGGCTTAAACCGCGAGAATTCTGTTCGGGGTTTCGCTACACTAGCCCAGGTCGTTGAGGGTCGAATTCGTTCG
>CAYZYD010000292.1:0-5801 GCA_964482505.1 uncultured Planctomycetia bacterium
CTTCCACTTGCTGACTAAGCCACTGCGAATTCGCCACGCTGATCACCACCCCATATGATCACTTGCGAAACACTTGAATATCTTCAGGACGGATGGCGGTGCTCGTGAGCATCTCGAAGGCTTCGCCCTCCCACTTCTCTACGGTAAGAAAATGGCGTCCGTCGTCCGATTCGAAATTCCACGAGTAGTAACCTTCGCCTTGGCCGCGCCCATCCTCGAAAAACCCGACCTCATAGCTACTTTCAAAAAAGTAAGTAACGCCGTCAAACTCGACCTGATTAGAGGACGATTGTTCTTCGTCAAAGCGGACTAATTCGTCTTCAGTGAGACCGGCCGCTTCGATACGGTGAGTCTTATCGAGCATTGCAAGGCTGACTTGTAATCCGTCGTCATCTTCCCACTCGATCGAGGCGCGCCCGTGAGGCGTCCGCCCTTCGAGCTCTTGCCAGCGATCACCCCCCGACTCGTACCGATGAATCTTCTCAACCGTCACGTTGAGGTCCTCATAATCGGGGCTCGCGTGGCGAATCGTTACGATATCGCCACGTCTTGCCTCACGAATAGTCAGGCTCGAAAGATCGACCGGCGCCGACTCGGGGAGCTCTGAGTCCTTCTTTTTGGCCAAAGCTCTCAAAACCAGCACCAAGGCGATGATGAGTGCGGCCAGAAGGACCAGATTCCCCATGCTGAGAGCGAGAACTGCGGTTCCCACCACTAGTTCTGGCCCATTTCTTTCTTGAGCGCTTCGAGGTCGCTATCGACATTCGAAGACTCGAGGGAAGCAAACTCGGCGGCGAGGTCAGAATCTTCGTCGACGGAGAGCGTGTCGAACGCTTTGGCCGTCGCCTCTTCCTTCTTCACAGAATCCTCGAACTGGGAGAGTGCGGCAAAAGCGTTACTCGATTCACCCACTCCGGCCAGAGCTTGGGAGACCTTCTTACTTGCCCGAGCAGCATTGCGACGCGCGATCAAAGTTCCCGCATTGCGCTCCGCTTCCGAAATTCGTCGTTTGAGATCCGACACTTTGTTCTTGAGGGCGGAGGAAGCCGCTCGAGCATCTTCAACGCCCGGCTTGAGCGACTCGAGCTGGGTATCGCACTCGGCTTTCTTGGCTAAGGCCTTCTTGGCAAGATCTTCGTTCCCCTTGCTCAGGGCTAGCTTCGCCTTTTCTTTCCAGTCTTCAGACTGCTGCTCGTAGCGGCGGTATTCCGCTTCGAGCCGGTTGTGGTGGCTCATCGCTTCGGCTGAAGAACGCACCACGCGGTTGAGTTCAGCTTTCATATCTCGAACCGTCTGCTTGAGAGTCGATTCAAAGGTCGCGTCCTCGACCGACTCCATCCCCTTATTGGCTTGTCCTCGAATGACTCGACCCGCTCGCGAAAAGAAATCTCCGATGAATGACATGCAATCCTCCTTGCTCGGTGAAGCGTAACTAGCGCTTGGATTCATTCTTTTAAAGGAAACAGCGCTAGAGGTATTCGGCGAGGAGCGTTCGAGCTGCCACGACGTCTACTAGCAGAAAATCAACACACGACAAGATATCGTCTCGGTCTTCAGCCCCGAGATCGAACAACTTGCAGAAATTGGTGAGGGTGACCCGGGTCTGTCCCTGGGGACTATCGTAGAGTTGAAACGCTGAAGTGGAGATGCCGTTATCAAAAGAGAGCATCGATTGCATCATTTCGTGCGTAATGCTGTCTTTGGCGATACTGAAGCACGGTAACGTGTTGAAGAGAATATTTTCTTCAAGCACACAAGTCATACTCAACCCCGTGTCGAGATCTCGAATCTGAAATACGTTAGCCTCATTACCTTCGACGACTTCAAAGCCCTCTTCGGAGAGCATCTCCTTGATTGAGTCCACGGATATCTGTGCGGTTTCGGTCACGATTGACTCCTTCATTCCTCGTAAGCCTTAATTCCTCGTAAGGATGCGCCCACGCTCACGAACGCCTTCTCAACAAAGCCCATTCCAACCGCGTGAGGTCTGGCCTCGCGTCGACGGAAACCGGCTAGAGACGGTTGCCCGCTCGATCCAGCCTCGTATAGAAGCGTCTGTCATCTAAAGAGTTAGGAGATTCTGCCGAAGTCAGCTCGCGTGGACAAGGGGAAGTGGTGATTTGAAGGTGCCCCGATCGCACTTCACCAAACTGGTGAGCAACACCAGAGCCGAGGCGTCTCAACCGGCTAAGCCGCCACCGCGAAGCCGCAATAAGCCCGCGGGCGAGGGTCCACGAACAGATTCGTCAAAACCCTCGTGGCTTTTCGAGGAGCCGATTCCTCACCCGGACCCAGTCGAAGGCGAATTGGGAACTCGCCACGATTTGTTCAACCTGGGGCAGGATGCTCGTCCCGAGACTGACGAGCGCCTCGACGGCCCGCGTTCTCGCTTCGGGGGTACTCGCGGTTTCGAGGTCAAATTTGTAGCGACTCCAGTGGTAGTCACGAATCAACCGCTCGCCCTTGCGAATCCAAAGACTTTGCCAGCGACTTGCGCAAGTATCGAGCGGCTCGAGAGCGACCTGCTCCTGAGTCAGACTGCTCAACGATCGGTGAAGTTGTCGCTGAAACTCGCCGGGCGCCTGATCAAAAAACGACAGAAGATCCTCGACGCAACCCGGAAATCCAATCCGGAGCGCGGCTGCTACGGCGCTCTTCTTGATCGGCAGCGTCAGTACGGGGACTTCAGTCAGTATGCGCCCAAGTCTCTCCGTCTCTTCCACCGGAGGACCGTCACCGAGTGCGATGAGTTGACGCCAGCAATCGAGCCATTTGAGCGCCATTTCGTCGCTGGCTTTATCGGAATCAAGACCGGTCAAATGCTCGAGGCTCTGACGCGCCACCCGATCGAGCGCGTCACGACTCGAATTCCTCAGCGTGAGCAGATCGGGGATAAGCTCGGGGAGCTCCTGGGGAGGGGCGACCGCGATCAGCTCTTCGAGCAGAGAAACGCTTTCAGAATTTCTTTTGGCGCGAGCGATCTCAAAGAACTCGTCGAGCTGAATAATGCCTTTCAGAGAGGGAATAAACACGCGTCGCTTGCGGACCCCGGTATTCCGCAAGTCGTCTGCCCCGGCTCCGGTAAAGACCGGCTCGGGAGGATCCAGCCGGAGCCGCTGAGTGGCGCGCTTGAGAAAGAGCAGCGCAAATGCCGTCGATACAAGTTGATAGTCGCGACTCAAATTCACCGCTCCCCAGAGACCACGCGGACCCTGTTCGCGCAGAAGTACCATGGCTTGATCACGATACCAATCGATCTCTCCGAGCCGGCGAACCCCGGCCAAATCGAGCGCCTTCTCGACCGAGTAGAGGGTGTAAAAGTAGTTGCGATGTATCGTATCCCCGGTGCTGGGGAGCAGATCGATCCAGCGCCGGTAGATCTGGGCCAGCCCGCCCGCAACCATTCGGTCGAGGTCGCGATCCACGCGCTTCCCACTCGCGCCCCGAATAACGATCAAAGAAGAGACTGCGGCCGCCGTCATGCTCAAGCTCGGCGGGGCTCGGCCGGGACGGTCTTGAATGGCAACCCGATAGGGCCAACCTACGGGCGACGTCGCTAGGGTGAAGCCCCCTTCGCGCGGTCGAATCATCTTCCGAGGGCCCGTTCGACTCGGCCGCCGCTCCTCTTTCCACCAACCCGGACCCTCAACCTCGAGAGTCAGCGGGGTCTTTCCGACCACCGCCGTGGCTTTAAAACTGCTCAAAAGCTCTTTCAAGTTACGCGAGGGAAGATCGGCTCCCCGCAGAATCCCCACTTGTAACGCGAGCGTCGCGAACTGCGTATTGGAGTAGTCCTGCCAGTCGGGATCGCGGTGACCGTAGCCCCAGACTCCCAGCCGAGGCACCTGCGCCTTGACCAACCACTCGAGCCGTTCGGCAATTCCGCGCCGCGCTGCTTCTCCGCTTATGAGCTGAGATGCCTGACTCTTCGACTGACTTCGCTTCGCCTCGTAGGCGTCGAGCGCCATCACTGCGAGCGAAACCGAATAAACTCGCTCCGATGGTTTTGCCAACACTTGCTTGAGAAGCGATTGTACCTCGTCGCTTTCCTCAGAGTGTCCCGCCTCGATAAGTGCGTAGGCAAGAAGAGCCCGAAACCCCACCGGATAGGTTTGAGAGTGACCGGTCAGCGGATTCTCGAGCCCTCGCAAGAGCGCGTTCACCCCGTGCTCGATCGCTTTGTCGACCAAGGCTTCGAACATGGGCGCTCTCTTCAGGGGGCCTTGGCCTGCGGCAGTCAATTCGAACCCGAAGCTGAGCAAGAGCAGGAACCCGAGCTGTTTCATTTTTGCGCCTCTGCCGCCTCTTGATAACTCAACACTGGGTGCGCGTCAGCGGCAGAGCTCGACTCGCGATAAACCTTTCCTCGAGTGTTTGACTCCCAGTTCAGCCGGAGGCAATCACAGCCGCTCGCGGTCTCTCCCCAGAGCCAAAGATCCACGGGGATCTCATCGAATTTGAGGATGAAAGCGAGCGACTTCTCGAGTGCTTCACTCCCAGACGACTGGCGGAGATCGATCAGACAGGCGAGCGGATCGGGACTCTCTTTCAACCAATCGTAGGCGAGCTGAAGGACCGAATAACCGCGGTCGGTCAGGTCCTTCTGCCACTCTTGGGCCGTCCGCTCGAAGGCGTGGCGCCCGAAGGGCTCGCGTTCAAAGTGCTTCTCGAGACGTTGCCACTCTTCGATCGGGATAACGGGAGTCAACGAGCCCCCGAGACGATCGCGAATCCGAGTCAGGCCGCACGGGGCTCGATTCCAGGCGACTACCCCAGGGGCCGGGCTCACGAGCGACCGGTGTGAGATCAGCCGATGGTGATCTCGACGTTGATCGCTCGCGAGTCGCGCAAGCAGCGCCGCGGCGGGTTCGGAGCTCCTCGGATAGAGATAGGTGCGAGCGTGCGCAAACTGGCTCCAGAGAACTCCCGCGGATTCGGGGCTACTCGTCAGAGATCGAGCCGAGCCCTCAAACACGAGATCGAAATGAAGTCGTGGACGCTTGGAGAGCCGGGTCGACTCTGTTCGAGTCAGCGTGGGAATCCGCGGTGAAGTGAGGAAGAGCGCTCGCCACAAGAGTCGGACGCTGCCCCCCTGGTCGAGCCAACTACGCGCGAGGTGCTCCTGTTCCGCTTGAAGCTCGGGCGAAACCAGCAGGTTGATGAGCAGCGGGAGCCAACTCTCTCGCACCTCTGCGTCACCGCTCGGCAGTTGGATCAGCGGCGAATAGAGTAGCTGGTCGAGGACCGCCTCAAATACTTCGCGAGGATCGGTGAAATAGGCCCGGTCGACCTCTTGGGTGATTTGCGCAATCGTCGCCCATTCCCCTGCCTCGGGAGCACCATTACAGGTGATTGCGAACACCGAGCGGAGGGCGAACGCGAGCGGTTTGCCAGGCGGCCCAGCGACTGGGATCTCACGTTCGGGTGAAGAGGCATCGCTTGCGAGCACGACCAGCTCGCCGAGCGTGGGGAGTCGCTGCGCGCGAGCGATAAACCCGTCGAGTTGAGATTCAGCGAGAGGATCTCGAGTCACCTCCGCCGCGATCTCGAGCAAGAAGTCAAAATCGCTGAACTTGAGCCGCTCACTCACCTCGGTTGCGGACGGCAACGGCTCGACCGCCGCGAGAGCCGACGCATGAACCTCTGAGAACGCCTCAGTCGGCGACTTGAGAACTCGCTCGAGCGCGATCAAGTTCTCGAGCCAAAGTCCTCTCGCGGATGCTTCGCCCCGGACGACGAACGACTCACCCGCAGTGTGACAGCGCTGACAGTGCTCAATCGAACGTGACACCCAGCCTTCG
>CAYZYD010000293.1:0-5790 GCA_964482505.1 uncultured Planctomycetia bacterium
GGTGGGCGCTTGGCTCTTCATCCGCATTTTCTATTCGTCTCGCGATTTCTTTGCGCGGCTCAAAATCCCAAACTTCACCAAGCCCGCGATCGGGGGCCTCGCAACCGGCGCGCTCGCTCTCCTCTGCTACCGCGTGACCGGCGCCGAGCACTCCCTCAGTGTTATGGGATTCGGTTATGGGATTGTGCAGGCGGCGCTGAGGAGTGAGGTACTGCCTGGGTTGCTGTTGCTCGTCGCCTGCGGATAGATCTTGGCGTCCTCGCTGACGATCGGATGTGGAGGTTTGGGGGGTGTCTTTGGCCCCTCGATGGTCGTCGGGGGCGCGATCGGAGGGGCGGTGGGGTTTGGACTAGAGAGTCTGGTTCCGGACCTCGTACCGCACCCGGGCGCCTACGTGCTGGTCGGAATGGCGGGGTTCTTTGCGGGCGCCGCGCATACCCCGATATCGACGATCATCATGGTTTCTGAGATGACAGGTAACTACGAGCTCCTGCTGCCGTCGATGTGGGTCACCACGATTGCATTCATAATGCTATATAAAACAGGTGTTTATGAGAACCAGCTCGCCAACGCTCGGCATTCCCCTGCGCACCGTGGCGATTTCTTTCACGACGTCCTGGCCGGGATGCGGGTTCGTGATGTTCCGAGTACCGGCGGTTCATTTATCTGCTTCGACCAAAGCGCAAACCTCGGCGAGATCTTGCATAAGATTGATAAGACTCACCAGAACTATTTCCCGGTCCTCGCTCAAGACGGCGACATGGTCCGAATATTCTCACTCAACGATGTAAGGCCCTATTTTTACGAAGAGAAGCGTTGGGGAGGTGTTCAGGCTCGGGATCTCGGAACCGACGACATAGTCAGCGTGGTGGAAAATGACACGCTCTCACGCGCTATTCGGCGCCTTACGGAGCGAAACATCGAAGCGATCCCGGTGGTCGAAGCCGATAATCGGAAACGAGTGATCCGTTTTTTGCGTCGAAAACAGTTGATCGACGAATACAACCGAAAGGTCCAAACTCTCGAAGAGGGTTAGCCTTCGTAATCTGGCAATTAGTACTCCCCCGCCAGAACCCTTTGGCCTACCCTGTGCTGGACTAGTACTGTGCGCCGAGCTGGCGTTAGGTCATAAGTCTCAAGGAATCAAAGAGCAGGGCTGGTTCGGATCTCACCGCCTCGTCTTTGCAATACTGCCTGGCGACTATGAGGCGACTGCTTTCAAGGAAATAAACCTTCGATGAACAACAACGCTCCGCAACAAGACAACAATCGAGAGCGCAAGCCCGAACCAGCGAGCTTTAAGCGCAACACCTGGATCTGGTTGGTCCTCTTTCTCTTCGTGGTCTATATCATTTTGAGTCAATTCTCCGAGGCGAATAGTAACCGCCGAGTAGAAGTGACCTTTAACGAGTTCAAAAGGCAGTTGGTCGAAAACGTCCAGGAGATCGACTATATCAAAGAGTCGGAGACCAACGTCTTCACGATCTTCTTCAAGAACGCGCAGCCCTACCAAGATCCGACAAAAAAACCCAGCTCTCAAACTCCGCGGAAGTTCCAAGAGTTTTACGCCGTTATCAAAGATGGAGCGCGGGACACGGTCCGGAGCCTCGCCGAAGAGAGCAAAGTGCCGATAAGCCTGTCCGACGACAATCAAAATGCATGGGTGATCGTACTCTTCCAGTTTCTCCCTCTGGTCTTGTTGGTTCTTATCTTCTGGTTCATGGCGAGCCGGGTCAGGAAGCAGATGGGGGGACCGGGGATCTTCGGGAAGTTCGGGGGCAACCGAGCGAAGCGATACGAAGGTGGAAAAACTCAGATCACATTTCGGGATGTCGCGAGTCTCAAAAACGTCAAGCAAGAGCTGCTCGAGATCGTGTCGTTTCTTAAGCACCCCGAGCGCTACACACGACTCGGGGCGAAGATCCCGAAAGGAGTTCTACTCGTGGGACCTCCCGGGACCGGCAAGACCCTTCTCGCCAAAGCGGTGGCAGGAGAAGCGGGGGTTCCGTTCTATTCGATCTCGGGATCTGAGTTTATCGAGCTCTTTGTCGGCATGGGCGCGTCGCGAGTTCGCGAGCTTTTCGACGAAGCGAAGAAGAACGCTCCCTGTATTGTCTTCATCGACGAGATCGACGCCGTCGGTCGATCGAGGGGAGCAGGGCTTGGAGGAGGCCATGACGAACGCGAGCAGACGCTCAACCAGATCCTCTCAGAGATGGATGGGTTTGAGAGTAACCAAACCGTGATCGTGCTCGCGGCGACCAACCGACCCGATGTGCTCGACCCCGCCCTGGTCCGGCCGGGTCGATTCGACCGGCAAGTCGTCGTGGAGCGACCGCAACGCGAGGGCCGCAAGGCGATCTTGCAGGTTCACACCAAGGACATTCCGCTCTCGGCCGACGTCGACCTCGATTCCGTGGCTCGCGCGACAATCGGTTTCTCCGGCGCAGATCTCAGGAACCTCGCTAACGAAGCGGCGCTACTCGCAGCGCGTGATAACAAAGACGTTGTGACTCAGGTCGACTTCGAGAACGCCAAGGACAAGATCACTCTCGGCACGCTTCGGGATGAGCGTATGACCGAGAAAGAGCGCATCCTGACCGCTTACCATGAAGCGGGGCACGCGCTGCTCGCTCTTCTGCTTCCCGAGTCGGACCCAGTTCAAAGCGTCACAATCGTTCCGCGTGGCCGAGCGCTCGGGGTGACCCAGCAAACACCCGCCGAGGAGGTGCACAGCTACTCGCGAACCTACCTCAAGAATCGAGTCGTGATCATGCTCGGTGGTCGCGCGGCCGAAGAGCTCACGTTTAGCGAATTCACGACCGGGGCCGAGAACGACCTCAAACAGTCCACCGACCTCGTCGAGCGGATGGTCTGTCGTTGGGGGATGAGCGATAAGCTCGGACCGGTAGCTTTCCCGCGTGGCGAAGAACACGTCTTCCTCGGCCGCGAGCTCGGTGAGTCCAAGCACTACAGCGAGCACACCGCGATGCTGATTGACGATGAGATCCGAAAGATCATCGACGAAGCTTACGAGACGGCCACTCGGCTCCTTAAAGAGAACCAAGACAAGCTCAAGCGGCTATCCCAACAGTTACTCGAGCATGAAATCCTGACGGATCGCGAGATCTACGAACTGCTCGACTTCCCTCTGCCTCCCGCTCTGCGCCACGACGACGAACCCGCTCCAACCCCGGTCGAGGCGGTAGAAGAGCCCAAGACGAAAAAGGCCAAAGAGAAGGACGAAAAGGAGCCAGGCATCGACCCGGGTCTTCTCGGGCTTGAAGGAGCCTGACGTAGTGAATCTGGAATAGCGACGCCACGCTGCGTCACATGGCTCGCTAATGCCTTTTTGTGAGTTCCGTAACTGCTTGTTCGCCAGTGCCTCGGTTCAAAACTCAAACACTCGAGTCCGAGAAGCGACAAGGTGCTCTCCCTTGCTTTGAAAGGAGATCGCATGTCGAATCTCGTCCTTAAAGGTATCAGCGCCGCCCTCTTGATTTTCGGAGCGAGCTCGATCGAAGCCGCTCCCGCTCCTCAACGAAGCAAGCGATTTCGCTCTCACCAAGTCAACAAGCCTCACTTCAGAGATCGCCGATTTGGTTCCTATCAGATCGTGTATCGGACCGTAAGAGAACCGGGTTTCTACGAGCGCGTCTGGATTCCTCCGGTGAGTCGGGTTGTCTGCCGTCGCGGTATTCGGGTCAACGTGATTGTCCGACCTGGCTACTACAAGAAGGTCTGGAGACCTGGCCGCGTCATTCGAGTTCCGCAGCGAGTTTGGAAACGCCACCGCGCGAGGCCGGTTCGAGCCCGCCGCTTCCGAAGATCTGGCTGCTGAGTCGAATCGGTTATGCACAAGATTTGAGAAGCGACAGCCTACGGGTTGTCGCTTTTTTCGTGCAAACTCCCCGATTGACATGCCTTTAAGGATTATTTATATTTCGGTTTGACGGTGGCGAGTGAGTTGACGCGGCGCCAAGGGGTTTGTTGTCGCGTTCGCTGCATGACTATCAAAAACGAAAGAGCGGGGCCTGTGACTGCTAATTTTCAGGCCAGCATTCTCAGGCCAGCTCGAGGCGGGGACTGCAAACCATGAAAAATAAATACCTTAGAACTTTACTCGTAGCGAGACCTTCGCTCCGAGTTGAAACCTACTGACCCGTCCCTCCCTACCCCTCCTTTACGGCGGGTTCTTCCTCGTTTATTCAGACCCAATGGCTCCTCGTTGCGTAGGGACAGCGAGGAGTTTTTTTTGACCAGTCGTTCGTAGAGTGTTCCGATAGCTAAGGTGGGCCGAGGAGTTTGGCCCGAGACACCTATTTGGCTAGCTGGGAGCGAAGCTCCCAGGAGAGACCGTGCTGACCCAACTCCACCAACTGCTCCAAAATCACTTGCGCGACTTGTTCCACCAAGTTGCGCCGGCGAGTCGGCTCGGTCGATTCTGGCTGCGACTACGGAAGCTGGTTTATCTCACGGCTCGCAAGTTTCAAGCGGACGAAACGCTTGAAAGAGCCTCTTCTCTCGCCTTTGCCGCCACTCTCAGCTTGATCCCGCTGACAGTTCTCGCCTTTCTCATGTTTCATGATTTCTTCAATTTCGCGGCTCGAGTAGAGGAGTACATCAAGCTAAATGTGATCTCACTCGCCGACGAAACCTCCCGTGAGCAGCTTCAGGCGCTCGTTGACGAAATCGTCACAACAATGAAATCCCCTATTCGCAATTCGGGTGCGGCGGTAACGCCCTTTGCCTGGATCGGGCTCTTCTTGGCTGGGCTCTCGTTGTTTCGAAGTACCGAGCGGAATCTCTCGGACGTTTGGTTGGTATCGGTGACCCGTCCGCTGATCCAAAAGCTCGCAATCTTCTGGCTGATGTTCACCGCAGTCCCCTTCTTGCTCGCCCTCCCCTTTATCCTGTCCGAATATCTCCAACTTCAAAAGGATGGTTGGTTCACCGGGATTGCGAGCAGCCTCATCATGCCAACTTCGCTCTCCTTTTTCGGGTTTCTTGCTCTCTTTGCCATCCTTCCCAACACCAAGGTACGAATCGAGTCAGCCGGTCTCGGAGCGTTGTTCGCGGCGGCCGTGTGGGTCTTGGGAACGCAGCTCTTTAGCTTCTACGTCAAGAACATCGCCAACCAGAGTATCTACGGCGCACTCGGAGTTTTGCCATTTGGCTTGATTTGGCTCTACTACTCCTGGGGGGTGGTCTTGGTGGGAAGTCAGCTCAGCTACTGTCTCCAGAACTTCAGCATGCTCGAGCGCGAAGTGCGGCTCTCGAGCCAGCTTGAGATGGGCAACGCTGTGGTTGCGCTCGCGCTTCTCGAGTCGGCCTACCGAGCCTTCCAAAATGAAGCGGAGCGAGAAGACCTGCTTGAGTTCTCAGAGCGACTCGGGGTCTCTTACCAGTCTGTCGCTTCAATCGCGGAAGCGCTCCGGGCCTCCGACTTTCTCGTTCTCGATGAGGATTCATTCTTCCCGAAACGCAGCCCGGGCAGCGTGACCCTTCAGCAGGTGGTGGCGGTTTTTCCGGGTGAGCTTCGCTTTGCGATCTCCAAGGAAGCCGATGAACTCAACACCCCGCTGTTTGAATATCTCAATACGCTCGGTCAGAAAGCAGAACACTCTTTGACGTCGCAGACGTTCGCTGATCTCGTAAGCCATTCCGAGGCAGTCGCTTATTCAAGTCCGTAGGGATGTCTTACTGCCTGAATGATTTGTTTACACCGAGGGTTTGCCGGGTTAGCCTTATCCGGCCCAAATTCCTCTTCCCCTTGGAGTAACGAATGCA
>CAYZYD010000294.1:0-5774 GCA_964482505.1 uncultured Planctomycetia bacterium
CCCCAGATGATCGCGATTCTCAAATCTAGCCTCCATAGACTATCACTGAATACTCAAATTCCGCTATGAGCGCGCGGCTTTCGAGCCCCCTCCAAATCTGGATTCAGGGACCGCTAAAGTCGGCAAGAGAATAGATTTCTGGGATTAAGTCAACCGCTCAAAGCCCGTGCGCTATCCGACCACGACTCGTTGCTGCGAGAATCCGGGTGAGGGTCGCCATGGAGTTCGGCGATCTCCGGCCGAATGAGCCACCGACTGCGCTTGCTGGGCGCCAAGCCTATGTAAATTAGCCCCGGCTTCAGTATCTCAACGCAAGAGCAATTAGGGACAGGAGGGTGGATCGGCGGGATCGAGGAGAAATTCTCTCTCCGATTCAGAGTCGACGCGCAGAGGGAGCCGCACTGTGAATTGGGTGCCAGTCGAAGTCGAGCTGAACTCGATGCGGCCTTGATGCTTGTCGACGATAACCGAGCGCGCGATCGCGAGGCCTTGCCCCGTGCCGCGTCCGATAGGTTTGGTCGTGAAGAAGGGCTCGTAGATCTTATCCTGGATCGAGGAGGGGATTCCGCAACCAGTATCCTGGATCCGGATCTCGATTTCGTCTTCAGCGCTATGGGTTGATATCTGAATCGTGCCTCGCTCGGAAGAGGAGAGCTTCGCCTGGCGGTCTTCGATTGCGTGCGCCGCATTGACGACGAGATTGAGCAGCACTTGGTTGAACTCACCGGGATGGAGGGCGACCAGGGGAAGGCTCGGGTCGAGTTCGAGCTCGATCTCGGCGAGGTACTTCCACTCGTTGCGACAGACGAGGATTGTATTGCGAATCGCCTGATTGACGTCGGAGGCGATCTTGTCGCGGCCTCCGGGGTGAGAGAACTCTTTCATCGCGCAGACGATCTGGGTCAAAGACTCGATCCCTGAAAGAGACTGGTCGATCGCTTGGGGGATCTCTTCGAGGTAAAAGTCGAGATCGAGTTCTTCGCGGCGAGCTTCGAATTCTCGAATCCCCTCGCCGATCTGCGCGTCGTGTCGTTCCTGAGCGAGCAGCTTAAAATGTTGATAGACTTCGGCGATAGCCTGAAATGCGTCTCGCATAAAGACAACATTGTCGCCGACGTATTGGAGTGGGGTATTGATTTCGTGGGCGATTCCTGCGGCGAGTCGACCGATCGCCTCGAGCTTTTGCGCCTGGACCAGTTGGCTCTGGGTTTCGAGAAGGATTCGGTGAGTCTCTTCGAGCTCGCGGTGGCTCGCCTCGATCTGTTGCACCATCTCCTGCTGTCGGATTGCGGCCCGAACCCGAGCTCTGAGCTCGCCGGCGGCAATTGGCTTCCGCAGATGAAAGTCGGCCCCGAGGTCGAGACACTGAACCGCTGAGTCGGAGTCTTGATCGCTTGTCAATAGGATGAACGGGATGCGTTGATACCGCGGGTCGGACTTGAGTTGCTCGACGAGTTCGAGACCGCTCAACTCGGGCATATGGAGATCTGAAACGATGACATCGGGGCGCCAGGCTTCGATGAGTGTGAGCGCCTCTTGACCATCGCAAGCCGTCTTGACCGAGAATTCGCTCTTAAGCACTCCTGCGATCACTTTGCGAATCGCGGGGCTGTCATCGACCGCGAGGATACGTCTCGATTCCAGCGATTTCACGGCACTGGCGTGGTCGGGCATGACGAACCTCAGGCGAGTTCGGGGGGAAGTGTTAATTCGGGGAGTCGGACCAGAAAGGTATCTTAGAGACCGCCGCGGCGTTGGATGTTTGTCAAGCGGTGGATCAAACCCGGAGTGGCCTCGCAACCTCGTGCGATCAGGAAGACTCCGGCTCGAGTTTTGACGTCCTCCTGAAACACCATCCCGGGTTCTAGATCCGCTACCGAGATCGTCAGCATATCCGAAGAGCACTCTCCCGGATCTTGGCCGAGCTGTGCCACCAGTAACTCAACCAGTTCGGGGTCGTACCAGCCCGAGCGCCCTCGAATCGCATCGAGTGCGGCTGACTTCGAAAGACCGCTGCTTTCGAGTAGATCGTAGTCCGAAACGAGTTTTATCACTCGAGCGCCGAGTGGAATGTCCACGCCGCTGACCGAGTCGCGGGGCTGGCCACTTCCATCGAAGTTCTTGGCCTGATACTTGAGAACACGCGCGACTTCCTCGAGACGGGGAATATTAACGAGCAGCTGCGCGGCCGCCTGGGGCCCCTGGGCGACGATCTCCTCCTCGTCCGGCGTTAGTGATTGCCCCTCGTAATGCCGTTCGGCCGTCTCGAAGGGAAACGTGATCGCCCCGATTTGCGAGAGGAGCGTAGGGACTTCCAGTTCCCAGCGACTCTTCACACCGAGTTGTGGAGCCAACTGGCGGACGATGCGTCGAAGCCTCAAGGTCCGCCCGAACGCGGCTGGGCTCGCAAGGGCGAGAACGTCACTCAGTGTGTTAACACACCCGAAGAGGGTCTCTTCGAGCAGGACGCGTTCCGCCGTGACAAGCTCGTGCTGCTTTACTCCGTCCGTTACTGCCTTGCGGAGCTGATCGGGTGGGCAGGGCTTCTGAAGGAGTCGATAGATATTGCCGTTGTTGATCGCGCTCAAAGCGGCTGGTAGGTCCGCGTTTCCGGTGAGTAGAATCCGCACCGAGTCCGGCGCGATCTCACGACTCCGAGCGAAGAGCTCCACGCCGTCGATACCGGGCATGCGGAGATCGGCGACGATCACGGCGAATGGGCCTTGAGATTCGAGCAATTCGATGGCTTCTGAACCCGAACCCGCAGCCATCACTTGGTGATCGCACTTGAGGGTTCGGGAGAGTGAAGCGACGACATTGGGTTCATCGTCGACGATCAAGATCGTCGCTCGGCCCGGATTCATGGACGCGCTCCCTCGACTGCGAGCTCTTGCTTCAGCGTTGATTGCCATACGCCGACTTGATCGCCGATTCTCAACAATTCGAGGTATTCCTCGTCGAGAGGCCCCGAGGGCGGCGAGGGAGGGGGCTCGTCGGCGAGCCAGAGTTTTGCGAGCCACTGAGAAATGTGGACGGCGCCGACGATATCGAATCGGTCAGGGGTGACTCGGCTCGGCGCGTGGTGAAATGCGACGGCTTCGACCACCGAGTAGGGGACTCCCCACTGCCCGAGTAGACAGGCTCCCACTTCGGCATGCGTGAATCCGAACTGTTCCGCCTCGACTTCGTGCAAGGGTCGGGCATGGTCGAGCGACTGGGCAAAGATTTCTCTGTACTTCTCTCGACTGGTGACGGCGAGAAGGAGCTGACCGACCTCGAGCAGCATCGCAGCGGTAAAAGCCTCTTCACGATCGTGTGGTTGATCGAGAAGACGACCTGCGACCCGAGCGGAAAGGAGGGACTCGAGCCGGAGTTTTTCGACCGAGAAGTTCTTGGGCACGAGGTGTTGCTCGAGCCACTTCTCGAGTTCAAAGGTGAGCGTGAGGTTCTTGATCAGATTCCCGCCGAGATATTGCGCCGCCTGCTCGAGATTTTGAACCTGACGCTGCTCACTCGAGAGGGCGGAGTTGATCAGATGGAGGACTCGCTGGCAGATGACCGGGTCGGATTCGACGACTGAGGCGAGGTCGCGAACGGAGATGCGCGCCCCGGCGAGTTTCTCGAGGAGTTGTTGGTAGAGCGGAGGCACGGGCGGTAGCGGCGAGAGGCTCTCAACAAAACGGGTCAAGGAGGGATCGGCAAGGAGATCGCGCAATGCGAGCGAGCGCCTGACCACCTCCCGAATCCGCTGAGGGTCACAGGGCTTGGAGAGAAAATAGTGGGCGCACGGTAATGTCCGCAGCGCTTTCTCGAGCTCGGTTTGTCCGGACAGGACCAAGCGGACCACATTGGGATGGTGCGCTTGGACGTGACTCAAGAGCGCATAGCCGTCGATTCCAGGCATCCGGATGTCGGTCACGAGTACGTCGACGGTCTCAAAGTCGAGTCGATCGACCGCTTCCTGTCCGCTCGAGGCGAAAAGGAATCTCCACTCGGATCGCATCGGACGCAGGAGCCGTCGCAGACTCGCGAGGATGAGTGGTTCGTCATCGACAAAGAGGATCGTCTTCTGCGCGGGTGGCATCCCGAATCTCCCTACGCGTCTATCGTCGGCTGGAGGGAGGGATTCACTTGAGACGCGGGGTCAATTGCAAGGGGCCGAGTCCGATAAACCTCAGCGCGTACGCAGCGGGACAAACTTCAAGTCCGAGGACGACCCAAAGTCGCTGTTCTCGCCCGAACCGTCGTCTTTAAATTTGTTCAAGTGTCGGCATAATGAGATCTCACTCAGCACGAGGGAGAACTTCATGCGTGTTATTTTGCTCGGTCCTCCGGGAGCCGGAAAAGGAACCCAAGCGGCCTTCATCACCCAAGAATTTGGAATTCCACAGATCTCGACGGGCGATATGCTGCGCAATGCCGTCAAGAATGCGCTGCCCCTCGGAATCGAGGCAAAGCAGTATATGGACGCGGGTGAATTGGTCCCTGACGACCTCATTCTCCGCCTTATCCAGGAACGGCTCAAGGAGAGGGACTGCGCCGGTGGTTTCCTGTTTGACGGATTTCCCCGGACGACCGCGCAGGCTGAGGGGCTGATCGAGGCGGAGGTTTCTATCGAAGCCGTCGTCGAGATTCAGGTCCCCGAGGAAGAAGTCGTCAAACGTCTCTCGGGTCGACGCGTGCACCCGGAGTCTGGGCGGACCTATCACGTCGATTTTAACCCGCCCCGGAACCCCGGCGTCGACGACGAGACTGGAGAGGCGCTTATCCAACGCGACGACGATCGAGAAGACGTTATCCGCAAGCGACTCGAAGTTTATCGTGACCAAACCTCGCCGCTGGTCGAGTTCTACCGAGCTCGACAGCAGAGTGGACTCAAATACATCGAGGTCCAAGGAACCGGTTCGGTGGAGGAGATCAAAGATCGCGTTCTGGGAGAGCTTCGCCCGCTTGGTCATTAGTCGTGTCATTGAGTGTGTCATTGAGCGTACGCTTAGGCAACGGCCGACTCGGTCGGCTTTTGGGGCTGGAGCTCTAACGCTCCTCTCCGCTACTCTATTTCGGTTAAGTATCGCGAGCCGGCAAAGGTATGAGCGCACCAGACCCGGCTAAAATTATAGGTAGATTAGCTCGGGGTGCGGCCTCGACGAAATCGATAGTATCCCGGTTTCGCCGAAGCCGAGCGAGTGGGTGGGTTACGGCTTTTCAAGACGGATGTTATCGAAGAGAACTCGACCTTCTCCACCCGGCATGTGAACGAATCGTAGCGCCTTCACCTCATCGAGTCGGGCGTCGCCCGTCTTCTTGAACCGACGGATATCGAGGCGAATCTCCTGCCACTGGCGCTTGGGCTGAACGTCGGCCAGGAAGCCAGTTCGTTGGAAGACTCGCGCGCCTCCTCGACGGCCCCCGCCTCGAATTCCAGCCAGCAGCTCTTCACAATCAAAGAGAACTTTAAGATGGGGGCCCTCTTTGGCCTCTTCCGCACGGATCCAAAACACGAGATAGCGGTAATCGGAGAGTTTTCCTTCGAACCCCGAGAGCGAGATCCAGCTCAGGTCACGGCCGGTGCGCCAGAGCAGGGATTGCTCGCCCTCACGCACGTTCTCATCCTTTTCGTCGGATTTCTTCTTAAATGAACAATTGAGGCCGTATTTCGCTGCGCCTCGGCCGGTCTGACCCGCCGGGCCGCTAGCGCTCTCTTCGGACTCTCCCTTCTCCTTTTCAAAGTCGTCGACGAGCAGAAAAAGCTCTTTGTCGACGATTGCTTGGAG
>CAYZYD010000295.1:0-5772 GCA_964482505.1 uncultured Planctomycetia bacterium
CAACCTCCTTGAAACACAGAGAACCGGGCATTTCGAGTCTTTTTGTGTGCTGTCTCAGATCACCGGGTCCACGAACTCGCTGGTTCCGGGACTAGGGTGAGTCGACGTATCGCTGATAGGTGTCTCGAATGAACTCTTCCGTTTTCCATCGAGGTTCAGACAGCTCGAGAGCTTCCAAAAAGAGCTCGGGTAGGCCCTTAGGCATGTTTCATCAATGCGAACAGAGCATCTCGATGCAGAATCATAAGGACAACCGAAAGTCGTAATAATCGGGCCTCCGTTTTGAAGCGGAGAATGTCAGGTTGGGAGAATTGGAGTCATCGAAAAGCGGGCGACTGAGTTTGAAAGCTCGGTCGCCCGCACGGGAATGGATCGAGGCCAGTTCCGACTCAAATCGTGATTCTTCTGAGCTCGACTATGCGGGTCCCACCTCCGAGTGGTTGCGCATGGTCTCGAGCCAGGCCTCAAACTCGAGGCGCTCTTGCGGGTAGAAGAATTCGCGACGAGGGCGACGGGTTCGACTTCGAGGTCGGAAGCGGCGTAAACGGCGTAAGAAATGGGTGTGACCGTCGATTCGAGCGACGGCGCGCTTGCGTTCACGGTTGAGAATCAGAGACATCGTAATGACCTTTTGCGTTTTGATTTCCACTGCTTGATTTTCGATCCGAAACTAAAAGTTGCGTTCTCGAACTCTCGACCGAGGACCGAGCCGCTGAGTTGGGTAAAGATCGGTGCGTAGGAACATCGACGCTGAAGCATGAATCGCTTCCTTTCAAAAAGTGGGTGGAGAGCTTGGTGTGATCCTCTTCGTGCGAAGACGATCGGGGTTGTTCATCCATGACGCAGAACCCGGTGGCAACCGAGATCGGGACGCAGCTTCACCTGGCCAGAAGTTTGGCTCCCGAAATTGCGACGGCGGTCGTTAATGAACAGGCCCGTTCGTCTGACTCGGCGAAGCGACGGATCGGACGAAAGCTCGTGATTTTAAAAATGCAGAAAAGGACTAGGGCGAATGGGGAAGATTGCGAGCGGGGCACTGAGGAGAATGGACGCGGGAAATCCGAAAGACCGAAGCTCAGCCGTTGAGCTCGTTAAATCGAAATCGTCCTGTTGAGAAGCTCGCACTTTGAGAAGCGCTTAGAAGCAACCACCCCAATAGGGAAATTTGAGATCACCATGGAGTTTGTTTCCCGCGCAGGCTGTGACCTGGGGATACGCGACCTGCCAATACACCGCCGCTCGAAGTTCTTCGACTTGAGTCATCGGTATTCGATCCATGGAACCTCCTTTCCGGGTGGAAATGTTATAGCTCAAGCCTCTCTGGGAGGCCTGGCGCGAGATCTTCCCTATATATCCGGAGAGCGCAAGACAATTCTTTAGCGAAAACTCAGATCTAAGCGAATAACGATAACCCGCTTTAGCAAGCTCGCCCGAAAAACAGCGCTCGAGCCACGAGTGCAAACAAAGGTCGACTCGTGGCCGAGTCGATTTTTTCGGGCGGGCTGTTAGATACGAACCGCGCTGCGAAAAGTCGTACGCCACCCCGATCGGTCACGTTCGGCGGCTTCGTGAATAATTCAGTTTCGCCAAGTGAGGTGTCGGACATCTGCCTACGCTATAGTCGCGATCACCTTGAGTTCGATCGCAATCGGTGTGGGGAGGGCGCCGACTTCGACGGTGGTCCGGGTCGGACGGTTTTCGGTGAAATACTCGGCGTAAACCCCGTTCATCGCCTGAAAGTCAGCTTTCATATCGGTCAAGAAGACGGTGACATCGACGACCTGGTCCCAGCTCGAACCACTGTCTTCGACTACGCGCTTGACGTTTTGAAACACCGAGTGGCACTGCGCTTCGATATCGTAGGCGACGACTTCGCCCTGCTCATTGAGCGTAACCCCAGGTATCTCTTGAGAGTCCTTTGCGCGCGGACCGACGCCCGAGAGAAAGAGGAGATTCCCCACTCGACGAGCGTGGGGGTAAGGACCGACGGGATCGGGGGCGCGTTCGCTCATAAAGGAATCAGAATCGGACATGGGGGTCTCTCGTCTTTCGATTGCGGGGAGGGGAAGATCGACGTCACCGAGGCCGCGGTGGAATCGCGATGCAGACATTCTTGGGCTCGGTAAAGAAGTGGAGCGAACTCGTGCCGCCCTCGCGCCCCACTCCGCTCTGCTTGGTTCCCCCGAAAGGAACCCGGAGATCGCGAAGCATCCAGGTATTGACCCAAACCGTCCCCGCCTCGAGTTCCGCGGCGACGCGATGGGCGCGAGCGAGGTCGCGAGTCCAAACGCTTGCGGCGAGACCGTAAGGGGTGCCGTTGGCAATCTCGAGCGCGTGCGCTTCGTCCCGGAATGGGATCAGAGTCACGACGGGCCCAAAGATCTCCTCCTGGTTGACGCGGTGATCGGGAGCGAGTCCGCGGATGATCGTCGGACGGTAGAAATAGCCGTCGCGCACCCGCTCGGCGAGCTGGTCGGGGCGACGGCCGCCTGTCACAACTTTCGCGCCCGCGTCGCGGGCGAGCTCGACATACGACTCGACTTTCTCGAGCTGAGCTGCGGATACGAGCGATCCGAACTCTGTTGACGACTCGAGCGGATCGCCGATGACGAGCGCTTCGGCACCGGTCGCAAGGCGCGCCGAAACTTCATCGAGAATTTTCTCGTGGACGAGCACGCGAGAACCGCAGAGGCAGATCTGTCCCTGATTGGCAAACGACGACCGGACGCTCGTCGCGAGTGCCTGGTCGAGATCAGCGTCTTCAAAGATGAGGTTAGGGTTCTTCCCTCCGAGTTCGAGCGAGAGTTTCTTAAACATCGGCGCCGCGACGCGCGCGATCGCGGCTCCCGTCAGAGTGCCCCCGGTAAACGAGATCGTCGGCACGCCTTGGTGGCCGACGATCGCTTCGCCAACTCGGGGCCCGAGCCCGTGAACGATATTGAGTACTCCGGGCGGGAGTCCCGCTTCGTCGCAAATATCAGCGAGCAACGTCGCCGTCATCGGCGTGACTTCTGAGGGTTTACCGACCGCCGTGTTACCGGTCGCAATCGCGGGTGCGATCTTCCAGGTGAAGAGGTAGAGCGGCAAGTTCCAGGGTGAGATCAGACCGGCGACACCGCGCGGTTGACGCAAGGTCAGGTTGAGCGCCGACTCATTCGTCGCGTGGGATTCGGACTCTTCATGGAGAATCGCGGTCGCAAAGAAGCGAAAGTTATGCGCGGCCCGCGGAATATCGACGGCGCGCGCGAGGCTGATCGGTTTGCCGTTATCGATCGCTTCGGCGCGGGCGAGCTCTTCGAGTCGCGCTTCGATGCCGGCGGCAATTTTGAGGAGCACTTGGGATCGTTCGGAGGCTGGCGTACGGCTCCAGGCCGGAAAGGCCCGCTGGGCCGCCGAGACCGCGGCGTCGACATCGGCGGCGTTAGAACTGGGTACGCGGGAGTAGACTCGACCCGTCGCGGGCTCGACATTGTCGAGATACTCATCCGACTCGGGATCGCGGCGTTCACCATCGATAAAGTTAAAGAGAGATTCCACCAGCCTCGTCTCCTTAGATCGAATTGAGTCGACCACCGTCGACGGGAAGACTCACGCCGCTGATGTAGCTCGCCGCCTTCGACGCGAGAAAGGCGGCCGCGTAGCCGAGCTCTTCGGGCTGACCAAATCGCCGCGCCGGGACCGACGCCTTGATCGCCTCGACGACAGAGTCGCGCGACTTTGATTCGCGCGCGGCGCGCGCCTCGACGATCTTGTCGAGTCGAGCCGTCTCCGTGAAGCCCGGAAGTAGATTATTGACGGTAATACCGTAAGGGCCGAGCTCCTTCGCGAGGGTCTTAGCCCAACTCGCGACGGCGCCGCGGATCGTGTTCGAGACCCCGAGGTTTGGGATCGGCTCGTAGACCGAGGTCGAGATGATATTGATCACGCGTCCATAGCCCGCCGCCTTCATCCCCGGGAGAAAGGCCTGGAGGAGGGTCTGATTGGCGATGATATGGCGGCGAAAGGCGGTCGAGTAGTCGTCGGGGCTCGCGTCGGCGGCGGGACCGCCCGGGGGCCCCCCGCTGTTATTGACCAAGATCTCGACCGGGCCATGCCCGACGATTTCGCGAGCGGCGGCTTCGACCTCCTCGGTTTGGTCGAAGTCGGCGGTGACGACTCGGTGGGGACCGGGGCCGGCGAGCTCGGCTCGCACTGCCGAGAGTGCTTGCTGGTCCCGCGCGAGGAGCGTAACGCTCGCTCCGAGCCGCGCGAGTTCGGCCGCGATCGACCGTCCGATCCCCTGGCTGCTCCCGCAGACGACCGCTCGTTTCCCATCGATTCGCAGATCCACGCCGCCTCCTCTTTCAATGCCGCATTCTATCCGGTGGAGACTGCCGCGTTTCTCGGCCCGATGCAACGCTTCCGTCGCGGCAGAGGGTGAGATCGTGAGCGGGGGCAGATCCGTCCGATTTTCCGACGACGCCGATATGGAGAATCGTTTTCAGTTTCGTATATGCTACAACCTTCAACAGTTGTGCCGAGCTACAAAGACTCGTTCCGGTCGCGGCTGGACGTTGTTCCGGCTCTTTGTCCGACCGCCGGAGTTGGGGACGACTCGTGCGCATTGAAGCGATAGCTATCACGGTCCAAAATCTGGACCGTCTCGAGCGAGCGGGGCTTTGAGGCCGCGCCCATTTCACGGATCGGTTCACCCATGTTTCGACAAGGCAGGAGGCTCGTGGCGGTATCCCAGCAGCTTGGGGTAACTCAACGGTCCCAGGTATCCAAGCGGCCCCCGCTACTACAGTGGATTCAGCGATCTCATTGGGCCCTGGCTATGATCGCTTTGCCGCTACTTGCGAGTTGGGGGTCCGCCCAAAGTTCAAGCGAAGATCTCGGTCTTAGAAACCGGCACCGTCTCGAGGGGACGATTTACTACCTGCTCGATCCCCGGATTGCGATCGCGGACTCGATTGTGTTCGGCGCATTACCCAAACCTCCCGGGATGGAGCAGCCCAAAAGCCCAGACTCCGAGGCCCCGACAAAATCGGTAGAGCCTCAGGACGATAACCAGCTCGAGAGCTCGGACGATTCGAACCCGCTGGGTAACGACAACGACTCGGAGCCGAGCGGTGACGAGAGCGTGGCCGCCGACAGTCCACCCGACGCTGGGAGCACTCAAGGTCAACCCTCAGAAGAGGCCGCGGATCCAGCTCCGTCCGATCCCCAACCGAGCTCCGCCGAAAGTGAGACCGAAGCCGAATCGGACCAAAACAGTGAAGAGGAGGATTCGGTCTCCGAAGCCACGGGAGTTGATACGGACGGGCCGGGAACCAGTGCGGTCACTTCAGAGCCCACCGATCCCTCGGGCCGGGCGATGGAAATGGCCACCGAAGTAGAAATCGATCCCGAGTCGCTGCGGCCGCTCGCTTCTCTCGAGATCTTTGCTGGTGATTACCTCTCGCAAAAGGCTGAGACCGATATTCGACTTACCTTTACTGAGTTCTTTTATACCGCCTGCGAGAATGCCGAAGAGGCGAAGACCCTTACCGGCTTTACTAACAAGATCGAGAAACTCGCTAATCAGGGCACGCTCCTGACAATCAGTCTGCAGTTTCGAGTGACGGGTCCCGTGGGGGCGGAGCAGATCTACTCAGAGCTCTTACTGCGCGGCTTTCGAGTGCAGTCGAAGAAGCTCGGCAATCTCTACCGCCCCAATCGGTTCGAACTCATCTTTGAAGATTCGGCTGTTAGCCTCTTGCCTGTCGGCTAGGCTGAGCCGGCTGCGCTTCT
>CAYZYD010000296.1:0-5768 GCA_964482505.1 uncultured Planctomycetia bacterium
AGTCCTTGCAGAAACCGGATATTGATTCCCGGGATCCGCGGAGGATGCTCAAGGTAGCGGGCATTTTTTTCGCGTCTGGAGCGATCATTCTGGTGACCGGTGGCGGTCTCGAGGAAATTGCCTGGCTTCCGGACTGCCCGGTTCACTCGACACTGGGCTTGCACTGCCCCGGTTGCGGAACTACCCGCGCGGCCTACCATGCGCTCCACGGGCAACCGTTCACCGCGCTGGCCTACAATCCGATCCTCGTTCTCGTTGAAAGCGCCGAGTCGATCGAGCTCGTCTTTGAGATCGAGCGCCTTCTTACGATCGCGTTTCGCCTCCTCAAAGAGATATTCGATTCGGATTCGATCACTCCCCGAAACCCCCTCCGTGTCGAGCTCTTCGCTGAGAAAGTCATTCCCAAAGAGCTCCTCGCCCTCTTCGCTGGTCGCATCCCCGACTGAGAGATTCATCTTACCCAGCAGATCGACGAGTCGACTCTCGAGTTGCTCCGACTCTTCGTAAAGTGAGGAGAAATCGAGCTCGATTTCAGTCAGCCTGCAGAAGGTCTCGAGGATCGCGAGAGAGGCTTTCGGGTTGGGCACGCTCGCCGCGAAAAAGGGAATCTCCCCGAGGAGCGAGAACGCTTCGAGCCCGCTGTCCGCGGCCGCCGCAAGCAGAACTCCATTGAGGCCGCTGATATGTCCGTCTCGAAGCGGTTCGATGCCCCCGTCGACAAGCTCTTTGAGAAGCGGGCGTTCGTTGGCGACGCCGAAGACTCGAGGAACACTCGTCGGGTGGATCTGGGAAGCCATCGCCGCGAAAGTAACGATCCGACTAACACCGAACCGCTCGACCACTTGTACGAGCTGTCGACAGAATTCATAGCCGCGGCGGTTGGGCTGAGATTCCCCGAGAAAGAGCAAGATATCAGGTCCCTCGCCTGGATTTTTCCAGCCGTAAAGAGTGCAGCGCGGAAGCCAACCGACGCGGGCAACTCCATCTTGGATTTCTACCTTTTCGATATCGAAATAATCGGATACCGGTAAATCGAGGATGCGATAGATATCGAGTTGGCTTGCGATCTGCTGACCCGCGGTCATGGCTACCGATCCCATACCGGGCCAAATTGCGATCAACCAGGGGTTAGTGAGTGTAGGCGCCACGGTCAGTGCCTCCTCAATCTTCGAGATTCGTCGGGTGCGGCTCGGTTTTGCTGGTACGCCGGGCTGTCAATTCAGTCGTGGTTTAGAGTCGTCGATGTCGATCAAGCAATGACGATCAACTCATGAGTGATCAACTCTACGAAGATCAGCTTTGGCAACCCTCCTGTGCGAGGCAATGATCGCGCACAGAGGAGGAGTTCTCGACCACTTTCTAATTTCGCTCGATTCCTACCGAAAAAGAGCTCGGTGGGTCGGCGGTCCCACCAGCAGCTGTTCCCAGCAGTATCGCCTCTCCGCGATCGCTTATGCGGCCAATCAACCCGTACTATTCCTGCTTCTTAACCTCAATGATAGACATCGATCCGGCCGCTGAAACCCCAATCTGAGGGATTCTAAGTCTCAGCTCTGTCAAAGAGTGTCGACTTGCTGCTGGTTTGTGCGACACTCCAAGCCAACCCCTGGACCCGAACTTGGAACGCGCGACCAACCTCGGTAAATCGGAGACGAATCACGTGCGAGTCGCCATTATCTCGGACACCCACGATCTCTTGCGTCCCGAGGCCGTCAAGCAGCTCGAACGTTGCGACCGAATTCTACACATCGGCGATGTTTGCTCGCGTAGCGTCTATGAGAGAGTCGCGAACGTCGCGCCGCTCGAGGCAGTGCGCGGCAATTGCGATACCGGGGATTGGGCGGACGAGCTCCCGCTTCGTCGAGTTTCCGTCTTCGAGGACCTCGTGGTGTACAGCGTCCACCGACGCGAAGATCTCGATCTGGATCCGGCCGCTGCTGACATCGAGATCGTCTTCTTCGGCCATAGCCATGAACCGCTCCGAGAAGAGCAAAACGGCGTCCTCTATTTCAACCCGGGCAGTGCCGGTCCTAAACGGTTTTCGCTGCCGACGACCATGGCCCTTCTCGAGGTCTACGGGCGCGATTATCAGCTCAGTTGGATCGACGCGGAGAGTGGCAGCCTCTGGAGTCCGGAGTCATAGAGTCTTGTCGACAACCGATCCTGAAATTCAACCGACTTCCAAAGCCGAGCTTATACGATTGGCAGAGTCGCTCGGGTTCTATCGGCTCGGGGTCGCGCGAGCGAACCGATCACCCTTCGCCGACCGCTACCTCGAATGGCTCGACCGCGGTCACCACGCCGGCATGGAGTACATGTCCCGTCAAGCGGACCGCCGTGCCGACCCGAGACTCTCTCTTGAGGGCGCGCGTTCTGTCGTCGTCGTCACGGTTCCCTATTTCAGTGGCGAACCGCGATCTCATGACCCGTCTCTGGGCGAGGCGAAGATCGCTCGCTACGCAACTCGACGCGACTACCACAAAGTACTCAAACCCCGGCTCAAGCGACTCGCAGCCGCAATCGAACAAGACGGCGAATTCCGAACTTGGATCAGTGTCGATACCGGACCGATCCTCGAACGCGACTGGGCACAAATGGCGGGCCTCGGTTGGATCGGCAAGAATGCGCTCGTGATCGACCCCGACATCGGCTCCTGGTTCTTTCTCGGAGTCATCGTCACCGACCGCGACTACTCCCCCGATGCCCCCCAAACCGACCACTGCGGCTCCTGCCGCGCTTGCCTCGACGCCTGCCCAACCGACGCTTTTCCCGAACCTCGCACCGTCGACGCCAACCGCTGCATCTCGTACCTCACGATTGAGCACCGCGGGGAGTTTCAAGAAGAGCCGGCCACGCTCGCTGACTACCTCTTCGGTTGTGACATCTGCCAAGAAGTCTGTCCCTATAACGCCCGCCGTTTTCGCCGGCTTCCACCCGTTGATCCCGACTTGGAGAGCCGCGACCTCCTCACCAATTTGCTCAAGATCGAATCGCTCGATCGCGAACGCTTCGTCGAGGAATACGCGGGATCGCCCGTCATGCGCGCACGGCTCGACGGACTCCACCGCAACGCGAAGACACTTCGAAACGGGCCAAAGACTTGAAGAGGCGCTCCTCGCTGGGTCGATACCTGCCCTTCACCCTTGCCTTTTACGGAGTCATGGGCGGCGTCGGGCTCGTGGTCATTCTCTACCGGGCGCCCGATGTCTCCCGTCGGCTCCTCGGGCCTGAGCCGGGGCGCGAGTTTCTCTTGGGGCTGCTCACGGCCATTGCAATCCTGCTTTTGAGCCAGCTCTTGCGCGCGCACAGCAGTGAGATCCGGCGGTTTGAAGCGGTCCTCGCCAAGTATCTCGGAGACGTCGACTCTCGGGCTGCTTGGCTCCTCGCGCTGAGCTCCGGCATCGGCGAAGAGCTCCTCTTTCGCGGGGCATTGCAGCCCGAAATCGGGCTCGTCGCGGCGACGTTGATCTTTGGGCTGATGCACTTTCCGATCGAACGCGATCTCTGGCCCTGGCCACTCTACGCGACCTTGGTGGGGCTGATCCTCGCCGCACTCTTCGAACGATCGGGGTCCTTGATTGCTCCTACCACGGCCCACATTTTTATCAATGCGGTTCAACTGATTCTGATCGGGCGTCGGACTCCTGAGCTCACGATCATTCCCGCTACGGGCCGGCAGTCGAATGATCGGGCCGCTTCTCGTTGACGTTACGTTTGGTCGCGCCTGCTGCGAGAACCGCCCCAAACCCTATGAGAATAGCTCCGAGTATCGCAAGCGGACTCGGCTCTTCACCGAGCAGGCTCCACCCCCAGACTCCCGAGAGCGCGATCTGGGTATAACCGAGGCTCATCGCGCGTCCAGCCGGCAACCACTTGAGCCCGTAGGTCAGCCCCACTTGCCCCAAGAAGGTCATGACGCCGACCCCGAGAAGCCACCACGACTCGACCAGATTGGGCAGTTTGAATTCGAAGAGAAGAGCAGGCAACGAACAGGGTATCGAGATCAGGGGAAAGTAGAGAACGATGACGGCTGGGGATTCGCTTTCGCGGAGTTTTCGAACCGTAACGTAGGCGGCGGCGGCGAAGAGCGCCCCGCTCAGTGCGAGGGCGACTCCGATCGCGTCGGGCGGATCGCGGAAATCCGAGGCGAAGAGTGCTCCGGGCTTCGCGACGAAAAGAACCCCGACAAACCCAAGGATCAATGAAAAAACGACTCGCAACCGGAGACGCTCGCGGAGCAGCCAAGCCGCGATGAGGGCGGTCACGATCGGGTTGAGATAGTGAAGCGTTGTCGCAGCGAGCAGATCGAGACGGTCGATCGCCGAGAAAAAGCAGGTCAACCCGAGAAATCCGAACAGCCCGCGCAATATCAGGAGTCCCGTCCGGCGTCCGCGAACCGAAAGTCCGGCGGCACGAAGCCAGATAAAGCTTAGGGCCAGAGTGATAAATGACCGCGAAAAAACAACTTCCGATACAGGAAGAGTCTCGGTCGCACACTTCACCCCGAGGCTCATCAGACTGAACGCGAGGCTCGAGCCGAGCATCGCGAGAATCCCGCGGCGGGCGGCTGAAGCCTCGGAATCTCCATTGAGTGAAATTGACATTACGTAAATCGTCTGAAAGGATCTTCGGGGTGAGGGGAGACCGAGAGCTCTTCTGACCGCGTCTGAGGATTTGTTCAGACCCAGCGCCGCGCCGCTTTCATTGATTGCTGGCATTTGATCGCTGGCACTTGTGCCCAAGAGGCAACTGAAATTTGAGTCGCCACGACCAGCACTCATAACACAGCGCCGTTGAGTCTGATAGAGAACGAATTCGGTTGAGCCCCGAGGAACAACCCCGGGCTCTGGAGCGAGTTCATTGCAATTCTCGCCCGCGATCGCCTGAGTCATTCGGTCCCTCTGAACGTGAAGCAGCGCGACCCTGATTTTCGAGATAAGACTGAGTTCACGTCGCCCGCCACGTTCTTCCGATCGACGCCTGAAGGTTCGGCCTCGCTGGCGTCGCCTCCCAGGAAAACTCCCGCCTCACACCGTCAACGTTTGTTGAGCCCGGTCGTATCATCGGGCTTTGCTGCAGGCGTCGCTCCGCGGCGCTTTGTACGCTTGGTTAACTTCAAAGAATGTTAGAGGAACACTACTATGGGTGTTAAACGCATCGACTCAGACCGTGCTCGAGAACTGCTAGAGTCCGGTTCTGAATACACTTATGTCGATGTTCGAACTCCGGAAGAGTTTGAAGAGGGCCATATCTCGCAGGCTCGGAACATCCCCGTGATGCTCCGCGGCAAGGGCGGCTTCGGTTTTGAAATGAACAAGAAGTTTGTCGACTACTGCGAAGACCAGTTTCAAAAGACCTCGAAGATCATCCTCGGTTGCCGCAAGGGCGGCCGATCGACAAAAGCGGCGGAACTCCTTTCGGAAGCCGGCTTCACAAATATTTTTGATATGCGGGGTGGACTCCTCGGGGAGACCGATCCGTTTGGTCGAGTCACCTTCCCCGGTTGGACAACCAAGGGCTTCCCACTCACAACAGAATCGGCCAAAGAACAGCTCTACGTTCCGTAGGATAGCCCGCCAGAAAAAGCGTTTCGGGTCGAGGCGGGTGAGATTTGGGGCGCGTGAAAACCCGCCAAGGTTTGCCACAAGGCGGCGGTTTAAAATCTTACGAGCCTCAAACTCGAAACCCTTTCCGAGCAAGCTACTAGTGTCCTATTCGAAAAGTTCGAGCAAGAATCGCCGGCCCTCGACCTCCCTGGCGTTGTTGCC
>CAYZYD010000297.1:0-3659 GCA_964482505.1 uncultured Planctomycetia bacterium
GGCCGAATGGCTCGCCGAGTTCTCACTCGAACTTTCCGAACAGGACACTAGAGGCGGGGATTCGAAACCCGAAGAATAGGTTCTAATATGTCTGAATACATCACGCGGAAGGAACAGTACACCCGCGGCTCGCTCGATCGGACCGCGCTCGCCGCGAATCCTCACGATCAATTCGAGACTTGGTTTGAGGAGGCCAAGCGAGGAAACTCCAAAGAGGCGAATGCAATGACACTCGCCACCGCATCGAGTTCGGGAGCCCCATCTGCCCGCATGCTGCTTCTCAAACTTTACGACGAGCGGGGACTTGTCTTCTTTTCGAACTACGAGAGTCGCAAGGCAAGCGATCTTCGAGAGAACCCTCAAGCCGCCCTCCTCTTCTACTGGGAGGATCTCGAACGCCAGGTCCGAATCGAGGGCCGGGTTGAGAAACTCAGTGCGAAGGAATCGGACGATTACTTCGACACTCGACCCCGCGGCAGCCAACTCAGTGCGATCGCCTCGCCCCAAAGCCGCGTGGTCGAAAATCGCGACGTGCTCGAAACGCGGCAGCGCGAGGTCGAAGCAAATGCGGAGAAGTTAGTACGCCCCGACTACTGGGGCGGTTATCGATTGGTTCCCGAGCGTTTCGAGTTTTGGCAGGGCGGCCTCTACCGTCTCCATGACCGTTTTGTTTACACCCGTCGAGACGATCTTTGGAAGATCGAGAGACTGGCCCCCTGATGAGAAATGGCCCCCTGATGAGAAATGGCCCCCTGATGAGGAGTGGCCTCCTGAGAATAGGCCTACTGATCGGCGAAACTTGTCGCTCAAGTGGAGTCCGGTCCGGTTGGATATTAGACATGGCGGCCTCCGGTGACGCCGAGGCTTTCTGATTGAAACGAGGGTTGGATGCAGGGCTCGCTTCAGGTGGGATTGATTCGTTGGCTCGTCGAGATTTTTCTCGGAACTTTGCTCCTGGCCGGAGGACTCGGTTGCGCGGCAGACCGACCGGTGAGAATCAAAGTGATGTCATTCAATATGCAGCACGGAGTCTACGAAGATGACGCCATTGATCTCAAGCGCGTGGCGAAAGTCATCCGAAGTCAGAAGCCCGATATCGTCTGCCTTCTAGAGGAGGATGTCTTTACCGAGCGGTCGGGTCGTGTCGGCCAGATGAATGCCGTGGCCAAGCTGACTCGCCTGACCCCAGTATTTGGGAAGGCGATCGATTATCAGGGCGGAGACTACGGCAATGCGGTGTTGACCCGCTATCCCGTCAAGGACCAGCAGACCTATCCGATTCCCATGCAATCTCCGGGCGAAGCGAGGGTCATTCTCGAAACGAGGGTCGCGGTCTCACCCACCCAGACCATTCGGGTTCTCTCTACCCACTTCGATCATCGCATCGACCAGACGGAGCGTGCGCGCGCAGCCCGCGAAGTGACCGCGGTGATCCGCCGAGATCCGCGCACGCCGGCCATCCTCGGAGGAGACCTCAACGCCGACCCGGACAGCCCCGCCCTCGATCACCTCCGCGAAGATTGGATCGATGCGGCCGAGCTCGCCGGCCCCACCTATCCACGCTGGGAACCCGTCGAGCGGCTCGACTACATCCTCGCCAGACCGGTCGGATCCTGGCGCATCCTCGACGCGCGTGTCGTCAAGGGTACCGGACTCTCCGACCATCTCCCGGTCGTGGTCGAACTCGAGTACGTCGGCGCGGGCTATCGACCCGAGTTTTGACCCACTCTTCGATACGGAGTTCGCTCGCTTCGGAGGGACCGCGTCCGGGCCGGCCCGAGATCATTCGCGCGTTTCGTCGAGAGCGACCTCCTTGGCGATGACCTTGAAGGCATCGACGGTGCGCTCCTTCCCCTTGATCGTCATATCACCCACGTACTCGAGCTCGAAGTCGTGCGACTGACCTGTTTCGTCGATAAGCTCCTTGGTGCGCGGTCCGATCACGATTTCCCCGGGTGAGGCCACGTAGGATTCGAGTCGACTCGCGACATTCACCGCGTCACCGATTACGGTGTAGTCCTTGCGCCGCGGGGATCCGATATCGCCCGCGATGATCAACCCCGTATTGACGCCGATCCGCATGCGCATGTTGTGCTCACGCGCTTCGGGAACGAGCGGAAGACTGCGCTGCATTTCGAGAGCCGCCCGGACTCCTCGAAGCGCGTGGTCGGGTTGATCAAGCGGAGCCCCGAAGATCG
Organism: uncultured Planctomycetia bacterium; assembly: GCA_964482505.1. GTDB lineage: Bacteria > Planctomycetota > UBA8108 > UBA1146 > JAJFFE01 > CAYZYD01. The sequence goes on from CAYZYD010000297.1 coordinate 2,199, forward strand.
CCATCAGCCCGTCCCCCGTAAACTTGTCGAGGGTCCCCTCGCTATTGAAGACGCAGTCGGTGAGCTGTTCGAAAACACTGTTGAGGACGGCGGTCACTTCTCGGGGACTCAGCGCTTCGGCGATCGTGGTGAAGTCGCAGAGATCGACGAAGAGAATCGTCGCTTCGCGCTCGTCGGCGAGCATCGCCACTTTGATGTCGGTCTCCTCCGTATTGACGATTCGCTCAACCACAGACGGGGCGCTGTAGCGTTCGAGTCGACCGCGCATTTCACGTTCGGTCTGAACCCGCTCGCGCAATTGCGCCTGCTGAACGGCGACGGCCGAAAGTAGCGCAAGGGTCGTGAGCACCTCGAGGTGCTCTATCGAAAAGGCGCGGTGGAAACTCTGGGTATCGAGATAGATCACGCCGGTGACCTTCTCGTCGTAGAAGAGTGGCGCGCAGAGGATCGAGCGAATCTGGTTGAGGACGATGCTTTCAGATCCTTTGAACGCTTCGTCGGTGGTCGAGTCCGACACGAGCACCGCGCGATTTTCCTCGACCGCCTGATTGACGACTGTCATCGAGACCGTGAAGCGCTCATTCTGATGACCCGACTTCTTCCGCATGACGCGGAGAGTTCGGTCCCCGGTTTTGTCGTCGTTCAAAAAGATACAGCCGCGCTCGGCCGGCAAATTCTCAAAGACGAGGTCGAGCACAGTATTCAGCATCGCATCGAGTGACGTCGAAGTAAGCAGCGCTTCGGCGGCTCGAGAGAAAAGCGGGACCGCCCACGTCCCCACCGTCGCAGGAGCGGCGCTCGTAGTCGGTGTCTTCGAAGGCGCTTGCAAGAGCGTCCGGTAATCGGAAACGTCAATCGATTGACTGATGCGAGGCTCGCCGGGAGATTCGACGTATTCGATTCCCGACTCCATCGCCCCGGCTGGGTACTCGAGAACCTCGAAGGTGAGTTCGACACGGCCTAAGATAATCAGGTCGCGGTCGCGGAGACGAACTCGGTCGGCCTTCTGAAGATTGATGTAGATACCGTTACGGCTACCCGAGTCATGAATCTCCCAGCCCTCCTCGTCGCCGACGATGGTCGCATGGTGCCGGGAGACTGATTCGTCCGGGATCGCGACCGTCGACTTCGGATGGCGACCGATGGTCGTCGACTCTCCCTCACACTCAAAGGTGCCGGAGCTCTCACTGGTTTTGTAAGTGAGTCGAAACCTACCGGGCAATTCGATCCCTCACTCTGTCACACGATTCGGATTGCGGAAGAACGACGAATCCGGCACTTCGCCGGGATCCTGAGCCGGAGATATCAATTCCTCGCGCGGAACCAAAAACGGCGGAAGCGGACTCAACCTAGATCCACTCTGGTTGGGGCCAGCGGGCGCACCGAGACCGTCGCCAAATGTATCGGGCAACACTGGGTACCAGGCAACACTGGGTACCAGGCAATACTGGGTATCGGGCA
>CAYZYD010000297.1:3759-5765 GCA_964482505.1 uncultured Planctomycetia bacterium
GGCAACACTGGGTACCAGGCAACACTGGGTACCAGGCAATACTGGGTATCGGGCAAACTCAGGCGCTCGGAAGCCCCCACATCGACTGCCGCGACGTCGACGGCACGACTTTCGGTCAGGCGTGGACAATAACTCTGCTCACGCCCCTCTCTATATACCCCAAATCAGTGGGAAGTGGCCCGAAAGTCGATCGATCACCGCCCGATCGACTCAGAAACTTCGAGTCCGCCTGCGGTCGAGTCAGCCGACGAATGGGCGAAGTCGGAGATCTGCGCCGATTCCCCGTTCCTTCGGATCTAACGATGTTGTACAAGGGTGTTTGAGGGTTCGAAAAGGGTTGTTCGTTAACCCTTAGGGAGATCAAAGAATGACCGAGTCCAACCAGCCCCTCGCCGAGCACGAACGGCTCCAGGAACTCATCGGTGAGTGGGAAGTCGAGTGTTCCTACAATATGGGGCCTTCAGAGGAACCCCTGCGGGCCGTCGGCACCGACCGAGTCGAAGCTCTCGGTCCTTATTGGGTCGTGGCTCACTTTGAGGTCACGCTACCCGGCGGGACTCACATCACGGGACGCTCGACCAAGGGTTACGATCCTGCTCGCGGTGCATTCATGGGGACCTGGCAGGACTCGGCGAACCCCTACTTTTACTACTTCGAGGGGCAGGTCGATGACCTCGAAAATTGCCTCGACCTCTCGGGTGACAACATCGATCCGATGACGAAAAACCTGGTTCAATACCGACACGTCGAGCGTTTTCTCTCGCCCGAAGAGCGCACGCTTCATCTCTACATCGAGTCCGCCCCCGGAAGTTTGATCCAAATTCTCGAGTACCATTACCGACGCCGGTAGCCCGCGAGTCGAGACGTCAGGAGAACCCGATCCGGGCGTGAGGAGGGGTTCGACCTGCAGACGACTTTGGTGAGTGAGAGAGGGAAGCGCTATGGGCTCTATTATCCATCCAGCTGAGAAGGTCGCGCTCGAAGCGGTCGCTCTCGCCTCTCAACTCTCAGCCCGCCTCCAAGGACGGATCGGCAACTTTGTCGAATTCAAGTCGGACGCGAGCCCCGTCACCCTTGCCGATCTCGCCGTACAGACGGTGACCTTGAAAGTTCTTATGAGCCGACTCGGTCCGATCCGCTTTGTGGGGGAAGAAGACGCGATCCAAGTTCGAGCCGATCGAGATCTCGCCGAAGCGGTGGCAAGCGCCGTGAGTGAATGCTTGAGAACCGACCTGAGTGTCACCGAGGTGGTCGAGGTATTGAGCCGCCCGCAGTATCTCGAAGTGGAGTCAACCGACCACGACTACTGGATCCTCGACCCTATCGACGGGACCAAAGGCTATCTCCGCGGCGATCAGTTCGCGATCGCTCTCGCGCTAGTCCGCGGCGGTTCGGTTGAATTCGGAGTGTTGGGCTGTCCCCAACTGCGGTCACTCGTCCGCGGAGAGCGCGGCGTCGTCTATGCGGCCAATCGGTCGGCCGGCTCGGTCTGTTATTCGGCTCAAGAGATTCTCAGCGAAGGGGTCGAAGCTGCGAGTTCGGTACCGATTAGCGTGAGCAATCGGTCGCAACTCGACGAACTCCGAGTAGCGGAATCCTACGAACCCTCGCACGCCCGCCACGATCGTTCGGCGATCCTCGCCGACCATCTCGGACTTCGGAATCCACCCCTGAGGATGGACGGCCAAGGGAAGTACGCCGCCGTCGCCGAAGCTCAGGCCGATCTCTATATGCGATTCTGTCGTGGGGAGAAGACGCACGAGAAGCTCTGGGACCACGCGGCCGGGACGATCGTGGTCGAGCAGGCCGGCGGCCGCGTCACCGACCTCTTTGGGCAACCGCTCGAGATTCGCGGTACGAGCGAGATCACCTTTCAAGGCGGTGTCTTGGTGACGAACGGCATCGTGCACGATGAGATCGTCAACCAGCTGAGCGAGCTCGGTCTCTCTGCTCCCTAGTGTCCTGTTCGAAAAGTTCGAGCAAGAATCGCCGGCCCTCGACCTCCC
>CAYZYD010000298.1:0-5750 GCA_964482505.1 uncultured Planctomycetia bacterium
GGGCTCGAATTCTCGACCTCCCGCATCGAAAGCAGTTTTTCAACGGGCTGCTAGACGATCGTACTCAAGCCCTAGCAGCGCGGCTTCGTGTACTCCTCGGGTCGGCTTGTTTGCAAGTCGCTTACCCGAACATGAGGCTGCGCTTGAGGCCCTCTGCTCTTCCACAAGTGGCCTCGCGTCGTGAGGACGGAAGCCTTGAGTCGGGCTCGAGACGCGGAGGGGTCGCCGGTCGGGCTGACACTCACCTCACGCAGGAGCAGAGCTTGGGTCTCTTCGCGAGATTCCGTTACATTCTGAACGGTCGGCCGCATTATTCGAGAACCGCTCAGTGAGAGGTCGTACGGCCGACAGGCCTTTGCGGCTTCGCAGTAATGCCTCACAAATCAGCGGGTATCGTGGATAATGTGGGGATGGTAGGCGAGTCCGCTTGAATGAACTAGAGCTCTGGAAGTGGGTCGCGAGTGCCGAAGGCCGGGAGCTCGTCGAATCCGCGACTCAACTCGATCTCGAAACTCCAGCCGCTCACGCTCGATTGCGCAAACGGTGGACTCGAGAGAAGGTACGCGTGGCGATCGAGCTCGTGACGGCGCGCCGACGCGCGAGCGCAAAGTTCGAGCGGGCCCTCGACCTCATCGTCGATAACGAAGGCGTCGAACAAGCGACGAGCGCTCGGGTAGCTAGCAGTAAAGCGAATCGATTCAAAGCTCTTCACCCCGACCGTATTATAGATCTCTGCGCTGGTATCGGCGGCGATACGATGGGGCTCGCATTGGTTGCCCCGGTTCTCGCAGTCGATCGCGACCCGGTCCGCGCCTGGATGGCGGGGCAGAATGCCGGCACCGACTCCCGAGCCGCCCGCGCCGAATCGTGGGTTGAGTCGGGGCACCTCGTCCATATCGATCCGGCGCGGCGCGTCGAGGCGAAAGAGCAGCCCGGCCAGGGGAGACTGCGCACTTGGGGAGTCCGCTCCTCAGACCCAGGTTTGGATTTCTTGCGAGAACTCGCAAACCGGTCGCGGGGACTCGCAGTCAAGCTCGGCCCCGGGGAAGATTTCGATGAGCTACCGGATCAAGAAGCGACCGAGATCGAAGTGATCGCCGAACGCGGTAGACTGGTCCAAGCGGTCTGGTGGCATGGTGATCTCGCCTTGAGTCCGGGCTTTCGCCGCGCCACCGATATCGATTCTGAACTCAGCCTTTGCGCGCAGCCCGAGCCCGTCCGCACCGCGAGTGTCGATCCGATCCACTACCTGCTCGAACCCCACCCCGCCCTCGAACGAACCGGACTCCTAGGAACCGTCGCCAACCCGCTCGGACTCAGCGAGCTCGCCCCGGGCCTCGGTCTCTTGGGCAGCGCGGTCGCGGTTCAAAACCCTTGGTTCCGCAGCTACCAAGTCCTCGCACAACTCCCCTGGCGACTCAAGAAGATCAGCGACTGGCTCAAGACTCAAAACGCCGGCGAAGAGATCATCAAAACCCGCGACGCCGCCGTCCCAGTCGAGCCCGCCCGACGAGAACTCCGCGGAGAGGGCGAAACGACCTTTGTGATCTTCGGTTTGAGACTGGGACGCGAGGTGAAGGCGGTCATCACTCAGCACCAAGATTGAGTCGACAGGCCCCCTCATAAGAACCACTCGAGAGTTCTATGAGGCCCTCGCGTGTGCCGCAGACACTCGGTCCGGAGCAGCTTGGGAGGGCTCCCTCTCATTCTGAACACTCAGCTCCTCAAGAGAATCTAAAATCAGCTGTCGGAAACCGCCTCCGAGTTCGCATCGCTTGAGTCAGGCGAGAGGAATGTCCTCTTCGCCGAATCTTACGCCCGCGAATGCGTTGAGGAGTTTCCCATGCCACGTCTTACATTGCTCTTTTGTCTCGTCGCGCTGGCGACGTCCACCCTCGAAGCCCAGTCTGAGAGCCCAGTGGCCAAGGCGTTCTTTGGGGGCATTACGATTAACCCCGGTAGCTCTGATCTCGGAGTCATGCCGTTTCACATCCGCGACGTCGACGGTGACGGACGCCAGGACCTCGGGATCCCGCAGTCCTCAGATCCCAACCCCGTGGTCCTCGACTTCACACTCTCAGATCCCGATGGGGTGTTACCCACTTTCGTGACCTTAACTCTCGAGACGGAAGACGCTGTCGCGAAAGCGTTTGATGCCAACGGCAACGAGCTCGGCGTCGTCTCGGCGACCGAGCCCCACTCGGTGCAACAGATCACGATCAATTTCAGCCAGCCCATCGCCACCGTCCAGTTGACGGCGACTCAATCCTACATCCTGAGCGTTTGCTCAGGGCAAGCCTCCACCGCCCCGCCTCGCTTCATTCGCGGTGATATGGATGGCAACGGCGGGGTCAATATCGGCGACGGTATCGCAATCCTGAACTACCTCTTTAATGGCCAAGAAGCGAGCTGCCTCAGCGCCGCGGACGTCGACGACTCAGGCACCGCGAACATCGCGGACGCCGTGTCGGTTCTTCTCTATCTCTTTCAAGGCGGAGTAAGCCCCGCCGATCCCTTCCCCAACTGCGGTGAAGACATGACCGCGGACAACCTCGGTTGTGAGGGCCTCACCGCCTGCCCTGTACTCAGCGATGCTGTGAATTGCGCCGACCAAGTTCGGCTGGCGCAAAACCCTTCGCAACCCATCGTCCGGCTCCGCTCGGGAGTTCTCGCGCCTGAACCCGGAATCAATCTCGACGGCATTCTTGCCGCTGCTAACGACGATTCGGTTCACTTCATGATTCAATTCGAAGAGGGACCGATTCCCTTTGACGAGATCGAAGAGATCACGATGTCCTTCGTCGAGTACTTAGACGGGGGCGCCATCGGTGACGGACCGAACGCCCCGCCGAGCACCGGATCGACCTACATTGTCGTTTCGGGTCAACTCGATGAGATTCAGGAGCTTTCCGGCATACCGGAAGTGCGTTGGGCCGGTCCGATCTCGCCGATCCTCAAGCTCGCTCCTGAACTCCAATCGTCGGATCCTGGTTTTGACTACCCCTGGATCATCAATGGCGACGGACGTATCGGAGTGGACGTCTACTTTCATCGCGGCATTGCTGCCTCAGAGCGCCTCGACGTCCTCGACAACTACGGGGCCGAAGTACTCGCTGAGATCAAAGTCGCCCGCCTTGTTCAGGTGATCATCGACCCTTCTGATTTGATGGCGCTGACTCAGCAAGACCAAGTGCTCTATGTGCAGCCCATCGGTATCGCGCTTGAGCCCTCAAACGACGTCGCTCGGTCGGAACAGACTGTCGAACCGCTCCGCGACTTCCCCTACGACGTGACAGGCGCGGGTATCACGGCACTGATCTACGATTCAGGCAATGTCGACTCGGGCCACCCCGACTTCGGAGGTCGCGTCATCGAAGTCGAATCACCGCTCGAGGGAAGTAGTGACCACGCGACCCACGTGGCGGGAACCGTGGGCGGCAGCGGAGTCCATAGCCCTTCCGCCGGTGGAACTCCATTTCAATTCCAAGGCATGGCTCCCAACGTCTTCCTGCGCTCTTTTAGCTATGGCCAACACATTAACCCGCTCTTTGATAACCCGGGTGATCTGCTCGAGAATGCTCGCAGGTCAGACCCGACCGACATCGTGAATATGTCTCTCGGCAACAATGTGGTGAGAAACGGATTCAATTGTAATCAACTCGGTGTCTACACGGCGGCTTCTACTGTCGTCGATGCCATCGTCCTTGGTGCCACCGATCCCGGCGAACCTCCCGCCACCCCCATTCCGTTTGAGAAGGCGGCCGGTAATGAGCGACAGATGGGCGCTCCGTGCGGCAACTTCGGAACCATCGGCTCGCCGGCCACGGCAAAGAACGCTATCGTTATCGGTTCACTAAATCCCGGAACCAACAACAACCTCGCCTCTTCGAGTCGAGGTCCAACCAATGACGGCCGACTTCGTCCCGATCTCGCCGCAACCGGTTGCCACACTTCGACCGATCTCGGCAACGGTTACTCAGGGAAGTGCGGCACGAGTATGGCCGCCCCTGTCGTCACCGGGATCGGAGCCCTACTCCTCGAAGAGTGGCGCTTCCTGCGCACCATCGATGAAGGCGTCGTCGACCCCTTTCCCCCGCACACCCTCAAAGCGATCCTCATCCATACGGCTGAAGACCTCGGTCTTCCCGGCCCCGACTACGCCTTTGGGTACGGTCGACCCAATGCCCAAGCCGCCGTCGATCTCCTGCGGGCCGACTTTGTCGAGGAAGCGACCTCGGGTCGACTGATCTACCAAAGCAGTGTCGACTCGACCTTCTGCTTTGTAGGTGAATTTGAGACGACGGGTACGGACGATCAGAAGTTCACGCTGGTCTGGGATGACCCGCTGCCCTCTCCGGCCGCAGTGCGTCAACTCGTCAATGACCTCGACCTCGTCGTTCGAGATCCCGCCGGCAACGAGCACTTCCCGCTCCGACCCGATCCCATGAACGTGACCGTTTCGGCCACCGAAGGCGTGGACAATCTCAATAACGTCGAGATGGTGATCGCCCCCGGAATGGCCGGCATTTGGGAATTCGAAGTCCGACCGACCAACATGGGCAGCTTTTCCTCGCAGGCGTTCACTGTGGTTCGTGAACCGTCGGTGACGATCGATAGTTGCGACGCTCAAGTTCGCAAGACGGTCGAGTTCACGCCGCCCTGGATCGATGGTGATCGCGACTTTGACGGCAACGGTCCCAACATGCAGACAGACGTCTTTCTTGAAGTCCGAGACGCAAACGAACTCTGGATGCGGATGATCGTCGATGCCGAAGAGACTACGCCCGACAACACGCGAGCATTCGGTGAGCAGGAGCACCTCGTCTTCTACGATCCGGACGTCGCGGCGATCTCACTCATCTCACCCGATAACGATTCGCACAGTAATCTCTCGACCTCCTACGATCCCGATATCTACGATCTCGGCTTTGGCCGTCTCATGCGCTCCTTGAGCTACTTCGGCGACACGGACGGACCCGAAGCGGGCATCAGTACCCGAGTGCGCATGGTCACCAATGCGATCGAGTTCAATTGCACCTCCGCCGGAGCGACCCTGCCGAAGCGCGTGATTGAAGTCGATCCCGTCCACTGGGTGCCGCCGCACATCGGTGACGGAGACTTCGACTTTGACGGTCACGGACCCGACGTGGAGATTTCAGTCATCCTCGCGATCGCTGGACCCTTCGCCAATGAGATTCACGCCGTCGTCTTCATGAACGCTGAGGAGACGGAACCCGATGGGACTCAAGCCTTGGGTAGTCAGAACTTTGTGATCTTCTCCCACACGAGCCAGATCGCGTCGATCGACACCCCGCTCGGTGGAAGCGCGACCTACACCGATGTCGACTGGCAAGTCGACCGCCTCCCCGGAGACGGTTGCGTCCGGGAGTTAGTCGTAACGGGCGACACCAATGGCTCAGTAGCGGGGACCCTCACCGGAGAAACGATCGACTTCGCGCCGATCCGCTTTTACGAGTTCCCGTAGAGCACATTTTGACTTTGACCTGAACCCAGAGCCCAGCCTTCGACGATCGGAGGCTGGGCTCTCTTGCCTTCGGGGAAAATTCCTTATTACCACCGAGAACATCGTTGTAACGTTGTAAGTAACATCGATGGTCTCGTTGTCTCGATGACCCGTGACGATATCTAGTGTCCTGTGTCATTAATTCGCGAGCAAAAACGCTTCACGGAATCCAGGATCTCGTCGGCGGACTTTGTCCATTTGAACGGTCGCGGGTTCTCGTTCGCCG
>CAYZYD010000299.1:0-5745 GCA_964482505.1 uncultured Planctomycetia bacterium
GAGTGCGTCGCCTACGTCGCAGGCCGTCGCGATGTGCTCTTCCTCTTCTTCTATCTGCTCGCAATCTGGAGCTATCTCAAACTCAGAGCGAGACCGGACGCACCTCGACGAGTGGCCCTCGGTTGGGGAACACTTGTCGCCGCGAGTTACGCGCTCGCTCTGTTGACCAAGGAGATGGCGGCGACGCTACCGGCGCTTCTCTTGCTGATCGAAGCCCTGCGGCGAGGCGGGGCGGGTTTTCGTCCCCCGTGGCTCCTCTTTGGTACGCTCGCGGTGATCCTTGTGGTGATGGTCGGGGGGCAACTGCGCTATGCGCATCCCGGCGAAGGGGTTCCCTACTGGGGTGGCGATTGGGGATCGGCAGTTCTGACTTCGGCTCGTGGGTACTGGCGTTATGTCGCGCTCACCTTCTGGCCGCAGACTCTGACCATCGACTACTCCTATCGCGCCTTTCCCGTGTCGACGGGGCCGCTGAGTCCGGTATCGAGCGGCCCCGCGCTGGCCGGTTTGATCGGCGTCGCCGCTTACGGCTCTTGGCTGCTCCTGCGCAACCGAGTCCGAACCCGGTTCGGAGTTGCGGTGATCTCGCTCTACGCGTTTGGTCTGCTCTGGTCACCGATCTCCCAGGTTGTGGTTCCGCACCCCGAACGGTTTGCCGAGAGGTTTCTCTACCTCCCCTCGCTCGCGCTCCTCTTTGGGGTCGCTTATCTGTTCCGGGAAATGGCGAGTTCGAAGTCTGCCCGGGGCCTTGCGGCGTTGGCCAGTTTGGTCGTTGTCGCGTCGGTCGTGCGGCTCGAGGCGCGACTCGCCGATTACGAAACCACATACTCGCTCTGGAAGTCTGCGATCACCGCCTACCCCGAATGTGCGCGCGCGCAAGTCGCGTTTGGTCACACCGCCCGACTCAGAGCCCTCGCCGGTCCGGGCGCGATCGATGATGTTCGTCGCCGTGAAGCGCTCGCGGCCTACGAGCGCGCGATCGAGCTCTACCGCGAAAAGGGAGAGCTCCTCGCGATCGAGCGTGGTCACCTACTCTCCGCCCGGACCTTTCGGGCGGCTCTGCTCGAGACCTACCCCGAGCCCGAACGCCAAGCCCAAGCCGAAGCGATTTATCGCGAACTGAGCCAATCCCGTGATACCGATGGCCAGCCGCTCGCGGAGAATCCGGTGCTTCTGATGAGTCAGCTCAAACTGCAACTTCGGCAAAAGGAGTATGAACGCGCTGCCGAGACCGCGGGGAAGATCGAGGGGCTTCGGGAGATCGACGCCGCGATCCGACTCGAGGCGCTCATCGCGCTCTCTTCGATCGCCCTGCTCCAGGGTGAAAGTGACGAGGCCGAAAGCGTGGCGCGACGAGCCCTCGAGGTCGCCGATTCGCCGCGTCTTGAGGGCCGGGCGCTCTATCAACTCGGCCTCACCCTCGAAGCTCAGGAGCGCTACGACCTCGCCGCCGGGGCCTTCGGGAGCGCTGCCGCTGCGTTTGGACGCGAGGGCAATTGGACCAGTGCACAGTACAAAGAGGCTGAGTCGCTCGAACGCCTGCGGGACTCGAGTCGAGCCATGGAACTCCTCGAAGAGATTTTGCGAGTCGAGCCCGACCATTACCCGAGTGCGCTGTCGCTGGCCGAGCTCCGACTCGCAGCCGGCGAATTCGACCGGGCCGAGAGTCTCTTCCGAACGGTATTTGACGCGACTCGTTCGCCGCGGGCCGAACAGGGTTTGACCAAAGTGGCGGTCCTCAGACAAAAGGGGGCGGAGCCCGAAAAGACGGCCGAACAGCGGGTCCAGATCGCTCTCGAGATCGCGCGTCGGTACCGAGCCGAGGGGGCGTGGGAGGAGGCGGCTCGGGTTCTCAAGCGAGCGAACGAGATCGCGACGCAGGAGGCGGTGAGTGGGGCGACGCGTGTGCGTCTTCTCGACGAACTCGGCCAAGCGTCGGCGCGGTCCGGGGATTGGGAGCAAGCCGCGGCGGCCTACCGAGCGCTCTGCGCGGAGACGACGGGGCAGCTACGCTGGTGGCAGGATCGCCATCGATTCAGTGAGTGCCTGCGGCGCGGCGGCGATTCGGGACGCGCTTACGAGCTGATCGTCGAGACGGTTCGGGCCCTCGCTCGGGCGGAGACCGCTCCCGAGCCTCCACAAGTTCGCAACCTCGTCGGAGCCGCAGCCGATCTTGCGATCGAGCTCGGCCGTTGGGACGCGGCCCGGCATTGGCTCGAGGCCCTGCAACCGCTCGTTTCCGAGGCGGGCCGACCCGCGGTCCTCGAGCGACTTCGCCGGCTCGAGAACCTCCGCGGGGACGGCTCGGCGGAGGGACTTCCCAATCTTCCTAAATAGCGCTGGTCGCTCGACAAAAGTCGGGCTCGCACCTTGACAGGGTGCGGGGCGCTACCTAAGATTCGACGCTTTTCCCCAAACGCTCACCGGTATCCTTCCGCGCGCCGAAATCAATCAAGCGCGGCACCCGGCACCGGGCACCCCTCGTCAGGGGTTCCACCCCTCATTACGGGGTCCACCCGGGGTCGATCTGGATCACCGCTTCATTAGAATTCGAACCCATGAGTCGATTCGCCATCCAGAAGAGCTTTATTCCCAAGTCCGGTGACATCGTCCGCCGCTGGTACGTCATCGACGCCGAGACCGAGATCCTCGGCCGGGTCGCGGTAGAGATCGCCACGATCTTGATGGGAAAGAACAAGCCGACCTACACGCCGCACCTCGATTGCGGCGATTTTGTCGTCGTGACCAACGCCGCCAAGATTCAGTACACGGGCAAAAAGGCGGAGCAGAAGCTCTACCGCTACCACACCGGGTACCTCGGGGGTCTGCGCGAGACGAAGCTTAGCGAAATGCTCGAGCGCAAACCCGAGCAGGTCATCCGTCTCGCGGTGAAGAGAATGCTGCCCAAGACGAAGCTCGGAAAGCAGATGCTTCGCAAACTCAAGGTCTACGCCGGCCCCGATCACGATCACCACGCCCAGCGCCCTGAGCCGGTCCAGTTCAACACGGCGCCTTTGGCCGGTAACGAGTAGTCGTCCGAACAGAGAGAGTCTCAACTTGACGAAGAAGAATGGTTATTGGTGGGGAGTCGGCCGACGCAAGACTTCGGTGGCTCGAGTCCGGATCAAAGAGGGTTCCGGTAAGATCATCATCAATGGTAAAGACTACCAGGAGTACTTCCCGACGATTCGCCAGCGTCTCGACATTATGGAGCCGCTCAAGGTGACCAAATCGCAGAAGTCCTATGACGTCTTTGCCAACGTTGACGGGGGCGGGATCACCGGGCAGGCGGGCGCGGTGATGATGGGTCTCGGTCGAGCGTTGCTGATCGCTAATAGCGAGCACGAGGGACCGTTGCGAGAAGCGAAACACCTCACCCGCGACGCTCGGATGGTCGAGCGCAAGAAGTACGGCCGACGCAAGGCGCGACGCTCGTTCCAATTCTCGAAGCGATAACCAAAACCTGCTTCACGATCGACGCGACTGAGCGGTCCACTCAAATCGAGTGGGCCGCTCTTTTTTTTGCCACAGTGTTTTATCAACAGTGTTGTATTCACAGCGACCGATGCCAGTGGTGGCCCAATCGTCCCCTGCCATGAGGAGTCGGGCCCGCCCTCGGGGGGGAAAGTTATCCGGAACTGAGTCTATAACGGCTGAGTCGCCCCGCAGGCCCGGTTCGAGTCCGCCTGAGAATGAGTGCTCCCTGGCTCGCGGGTAGAGCCAAATTGAGACACGGGTTGCAGCGCACCAGGAGGACTCCGCTTAGCCGGACTGACTTTTTCGACGGGCTCCTAAAGCTCGGACAGAGGCCAGGTCGATTAGTGACTCAGAAACCTGAGGTTTCCAGAGAGGGAAACGTCCCCGAGGAATGGGTCACCATGCCAACGCACAATACGCCGGTTACGTTTGAAGTCGAAGTCGTCGAAGACGATATCTACACGGTCGATCTGACCGGTTCGATCTGTGACGACGGAATCCAAGTCGCGCGGGAAGCGCTTCTCGAAGTTATCGAGAACAAGGCGAACAAGATCGCGGTTCGCATGAGCCACGTCGATTACATCTCGAGCTCGGGCATCGGGATGCTCGTTTCGGTTCTCAAGAAGTGTCACCAGAATCGCATCGACTTTGCGCTCTGTGAGCTCAGTGAGGATATCGCCGAACTCTTCGCTCTCACTCGTCTCGATCAAGTGTTCACGATCGCTTCGACGCTGAACTCCTGGCGCAAGACCCTCGCTTAAGCGGGATCTCCTCAACCTTAATACGAATTCGACAAGTAATCCGTGAGAGAAGGGTGCTTGATGTTCCTTACCCGTCCATCCTCCGTCCTTAGAATCCCTGGCGCGACCATCGTCGGGGCCGTTCTTGTCTTCTTGGCTGGTTGCGGCGGGGGAAGCAGTGTCAATTCGAATCCCATCGCCGGATCGAACGGGCCGCTGATCGCTTCGATCCAGTTTATCGACGTCGACGGCAACGGGGTCGATGCGAGCGATCTGCTCGTCGTGACCTTTGATCAGGTCGTTCGAATCGAATCGAGACTTCCGAGCCTCTTCGACTTCACCTCGGATTTTGACTCGCTCGGAACCGATGCGGTGATGCGACAATCCGTTCCCGGAGGCACTCGAGTCGAGGTCATCCTCGGGGCCAGTCCGAGCTTCACCGTTGGCACGAGTTCGATCGATGTCATCTCGACCGGTAGCGGAGCCGTCGTCAACGCAGACGACGAAAAGGCTCGGCCCAATACGAGCGCGACGACGATCACCGATTTCACGAGCACCGCACCGACCCTGGTTCGCACCGAGTACAATGACGCCGACCTCAGCGGTACCGTCAATCTCGGCGACACCATTCTGATCGAGTTTGACAAGCCGATCTCGATACCGAGCGGTGCGACCGTCGCCGATAACTTCGACCTTCCCGTGACGAGCGACAGCTTTGGGACTTCACCCGGGCTGACGGTCTACTCGACCGAAACCGGAAACCGCGGCGCCCTCGTCACCCTCGGAAGCGCCCCGACGCTCACGGTGGCGGGCGAGTTTGACTCGGCCACGACCACGGCGGGAAGTCCGAGTGGCGTGACCATCCCGAGTGGTTCGATCACAATCACCGATACGCTCGATTCGAGTGCGAATGACATCACCGCCGGGACCAGTGTCGACCTCGGCGATCAAGACTCGTTTGTCCTGAGCAACGGAACCGACGCCAACCTCGTGCTCGGCACCGTCGATGGTCAGACCGCCAACATCCGCTCAAACAGCCTCTACGAGCCGGCGGGAGTGCATCACTACGACGGCAACATCACGATTGGTAGCAACACTTACGCGATCGATATCCTCTTTGTCGCGGACTCGGAGAACCACCGAGTTTTGATCTTTGAAGATAAACCGACGGCGAACAATGCCGACGCGAGTTTCGTGCTTGGCCAGCCCAACCCGGTGACTAATCTCCCCAATCGTTCCGAAGCCGAGGTCCCGCTGCCCGGGGCTGCGACTCTCTACGCTCCCGAAGACGTCCACTTCTCGGTGAGCACGAACCAGCTCTTTATCTCGGATACGCTCAACAACCGGGTGCTGATCTGGAACGACGTGATCGACGGGGCCACCGGCCTCTACGCGCTCCAGAATGGTCAAGCCGCAGACGTTGTCGTCGGTCAAAACACCTTTGCCGGTTACTTGAGCAACCAAGGATTGACCGCCCCGACCAGCCGCACGCTCTCGAGTCCGCGCGGAATCCACGTGGCTGGGGGCC
>CAYZYD010000300.1:0-4629 GCA_964482505.1 uncultured Planctomycetia bacterium
CGGCCGACGATGACCTGGTGGCGGGTGTGGCGATCTCGCGGGAGGACCTCGAGGCCCTGCTCGAGATCCGCGCCGATGATCCCGAGGATCTCGAGCTGCTCGATCACGCGACCGAGCGCGCGATCACCGACGTGCCCGACGGGCAGCTCAAGCGGGTCATGAGCGAGCTGCGCGAGGAGAGCCGGGAGGACCTGTCCCGCCGGATGCTGAACATCCTGGTGCAGATCCTCTTTCGCGAGACGTCGTCGCACAACAGCGCGCTGACCATCGACCTCATCCAGCAGCTGTTCGACGCCATGGTCCTCGCCCGGCGCTACCGGGACGCGACCGGGCTCATCAACGAGCTGCGGGCGCACGCGAAGAACGCGGACAACATGCAGGAGATGCACGTCGCGCGGCACCTGCTGAGCCTGTTCGCGACGGAATCCAAGATCCTGCCCGTGCTCTCGACGCTCAACGAGCAGCACCAGGCGGTGTCGACGAGCGAGCTGTTCGAGTTCCTGCGGTCGCTGGGGCCGGCTATTTCGCCGGTCCTGGCGCGCGCCCTCGACTCCCTGACCTCGCCGGCGCACCGGCGCGCGCTGTGCGACCTGATCATCGAGCTGGGCGTCCCTAGCCTGCCGGACCTCGCCGCGAGCGCTCACAGCTCGAAGTGGTTCGTCGTTCGCGACATCCTCGGCCTCGCCCAGCAGTATGATCTGTCCGACATCGGGCCCATGGTGGGGATGGGCCTCAACCACGAGCACCCCAAGGTCCGC
Organism: uncultured Planctomycetia bacterium; assembly: GCA_964482505.1. Classification (GTDB taxonomy): domain Bacteria; phylum Planctomycetota; class UBA8108; order UBA1146; family JAJFFE01; genus CAYZYD01. Next base: position 759 of record CAYZYD010000300.1, read on the forward strand.
AAGTCTCATCGCGAGACCGGCGCCGTCGACCTCGGCCCGAAAAGCAAAGTCGCCAAGCTCAACCTAGAGAAAGGCGACCAGCTCCGTATCGATGGCCGCCGCGGAATGCTCGCCGCTGGTCGTGTCCGGGCGAACGATAAATCCGTCACGATCGATCGCCAGTGGGCCGGTGACAGCCGCATGCGCCCCTACCGAACCCAAGGCAAAATCGACAACCTGCGCACGAAAACGGTCGACGGTGAGAAAAAGCTGATCGCCTACCTTGAGGGCCGCGACGGCTGGCTGCAGCGCATCAATCTCGGATCCAAGCAGCATCTGAAGGGTCAGGGCTTCAACATCGAAGAAGGCGATCGCATCCGCGTTCACGGTCACCGCGGCAAAATCAGCGGCAGCGCCATGGTCGTCGCCGATCGCATCAACGTCCTCGGAGACGAGCAGTCCAGCAACTCGGGCAAAAACCAGGAAAGGGCCCAGCGCTTCATGGGGGAAGTGACTGACACCTGGACCGAGCAGCGCGACGGCGACCGTCAAATGTTCGTCACGATCGAATGCGACGACGGCGAAACGCTCAACGTCGCCCTCGGCAAGAGCGTCGATCTCGACCGCTTCGATATCTCGCACGGCGACAAAATCGGCGTACGCGGCGCCAAGCAGCGCAACGACGACGGCGAAATGTACGTGGTCGCCTCGCGACTGCGCGTCAACGACGGCTCTTGGAAGTCGCTCAAATTGAAGATGCTCGAATAGCCAATACGCTGCGACAAACAAGTTAGCGAAACGGTTCGTCAAGCCCGGCGAACACCACGCAGGCAGTGTGTCCAACGCCGACACACTGCCTGCGTTTCGCATTGCGCATCTCCAAAGTCGCGCTCGGCTTACACGACTGTAATATCAACGGCCGGAACGACTTACGTGTCGATCATTGCCGACGACGCATTACACTACTCGGGTCGTATCGGCTGGCACGCCGCAAACGCTGCCGGAAGACGCGGCCTCGGGCTTCGCGGTCTTACAACCCGGACTGACAGGTTGCACATTTCCGCTCCCAAGCGTGCGGCAACAATCCGTCGGCATCGGCATCGGCATCGGCGGCGGGGGTCGACCAGCAAGGCGGATCGCTGATGCGATTGGGCGATTTCATCCTCGACAACCTCGAACCCATCCTCACCGAGTGGGAGGACTTCGCCCGCACCATCTGGCCCGACGCCGCGCCTGTCAGCCCAGCCGTACTCCGCGATCACGCCAAGCAGATGCTCGTTTCCGTCGCCGCGGACATGGTCTCCGACCAAACCGCCGCCCAGCAGCGCCAAAAGTCCAAAGGCGAGGGCGGGGGCGGATCGGAAAGTGTCAGCGTCGACCGCATCGCAGTCGCTCACGGAGCCGAAAGACACGACTCCGGATTCGCCCTGCCAGCGGTCATCGCCGAGTATCGCGCCCTGCGCGCCACCGTCATCCGCCTCTGGCAAGTCAGTGACGCCCCGCCCAACACCGACGATCTAAACGACCTCACCCGCTTCAACGAAGCCATCGACCAAACCCTGACGGAGGCGGTCGTCGAGTTCACCCGCTGCGTTGATCAGAAGCGAGCCGACGACGAGCGCAGCCTGCGCGCGGCCGAGGAACGCTTCGGCGCCTGCCTCGGCAACCTGCGCGACTGCTTCATGATCATGTCCGCGATCCGCGACGACGCCGGGCGAATCGTCGACTTTCGGTTCGAGTACGAAAATCCCGCCGCAGCTCGCGTCAACAGCTTGTCCGCGCCAGCGCACGCCCCATCAACCCTCCTGAAACTGCTGCCAACGTGCCGCGATGACGGTCGCTTCGAGGCCTACGCTCGCGTGGTCGAGACCGGAGCGCCGGTCGAGTTTCATCTCGTCGAGGCCCCGAACCAGTTCGATCGCGAGGCCTTCCAGCGCGTCCACGAGTTCCGCGCTTGGCGCGTTCAAGACGGGTTCGCCGCCACTTGGCGCGACGTCACGGACCACGTCGCAGAACGCAAGCTGCTTCGCAAGAGTCGTTCCGAATTGCAGAACGCCCTCAGCGAAGCCCGCGCCGCAGAGAAGGAGACCCGCACCAAAAGCGACGAGCTGATCTCGACGCGCGCAGCGCACGAGGCCGAGCGCGCCCGGTATCGCGAACTGTTCGACGGCGCCGCCGTGCCCTACATCATCACGAACGAGCGCGGCGCCATGCTTGAAATCAACGCCGCTGCAGCGGCGGTGTTCGCGGTCCCCAAGAAAGCCGCCCAGCGTTTGACGCTCGCCGACCTCATCGACGCCCGCGGCAAGGATGAACTGCACCAGCTCATCGAGGAGATCCACCGCGGAGACGCGGCGCGATCGCTGGTCGCCACGATGCGCGGGGCGGACGGACGCGACTTTGATGCCGAGCTCATCCCGTCGCCGCAGCGCCTGCCAACCATCGACGCCCCCCGCATCCTCTGGCTCGTTCGCGACGTATCGGAGCAACGCCGCGCCGAAGAGGCCCTCCGCTCCGAGAAGGCCCTGCTCGATGCGATCATCGAGCACATCCCAGTGCTCTTGTGCATCTGGGATCAGCGGCTGCACAAGTTCCGTTTCAACCGGCGCCTCACAGACGTGCTCGGCTGGACGGAGCTCGACGCTCGCGTGGACTTCTCGGCCAAGGTCTACCCCGACGCGGCCTATCGGCAGGAAGTCGCCGACTACATGCAATCGTACGGGCAAGGCTGGCGCGACCTGCTTTGCCGGACGAAAGACGGTCGCGACGTAGACATCGCCTGGGCGAATGTCCGACTCGATAACCACATCTCGATCGGAATCGGCATCGATATTCGCGAACGGCGACTGCTCGAGCAGCAGCGCGCCGACCTCCTCGACCGCGAACGCGCCGCACGCACCACCCTCGAAAATCTAAACCGCACCAAAGACGAATTCCTCTCGGTTGTTAACCACGAACTCCGCACGCCGCTCGCGATCGTCCTCGGCTGGACACGCATGCTGCGCGAGCGCCGGCTCGGCGAAGATGACGCCGCCGAGGCCCTCGAAGCGATCTATCGTGGGGCCGATCAGCTCAAACAGCTCATCGATGACTTGCTCGACGTCAGCCGCGTCGTCTCCGGAAAACTCAAGCTCTCGCTACGCCCGGTCGACGTCGTCGCACTCGCCCGCGACGCCGTCGCCGACTTCCAACCGCAGGCCGAAGAAGCCGGCGTGCGCCTTGAGGGTCTGCTGCCCGACGAGACCGTGATGCTGCGGGCCGACCCAGGCCGCCTGCGGCAGGTGATCGCCAATCTGCTCTCCAATGCGGTCAAGTTCACCCCGTCGCGGGGCCGGGTGCGCCTGCAGGTCCTGCCCGACGAGACCAACGTCGTCGTCACCGTCGAAGACACCGGCATCGGCATCGCGCCCGACCTATTGCCGCGGTTGTTCGAACGCTTCCGACAGGCCGACACTTCCATGGCTCGCCAATACCAGGGCCTCGGACTCGGACTCGCGCTCGGCAAACAGATCACAGAGTTGCACGGCGGCGGCGCCCGCGTCGAAAGCGAAGGCGAAGGCCAAGGCGCCACGTTCGTCGTCGAGCTGCCGCGGCTCCAACAGACCGCAGCCAATAACGACGTCGATGCAGCGGACAACGATTTGCGCGCTATTCAGATTCTGGTGGTCGACGACAACGCCGCCGCACTGGCGCTCACCTCACGGCTGCTGGAGGAGAGCGGCGCCAACGTGACCCGCTGCGTTACCGGCGCGGAGGCGCTGGCCGCGCTCGCGACCGAGCCGTTCGCCCTGCTCGTCAGCGACATCGGCATGCCCGAGATGCACGGCTGGCAACTCATCGAAGCAGTTCGCCAACGGGCACCGCGCCCAAGAAGACCAAAAGCGGGCTCACG
>CAYZYD010000300.1:4639-5741 GCA_964482505.1 uncultured Planctomycetia bacterium
CATGCCCGAGATGGATGGCTACACCCAGTTGCGCGAAGTGCGTAACCTGCCCGACCAGACGCGGGCGGCGATCCCCGCCATCGCCGTCTCCGCGTTCGGACGCGAAGAGGACGAAAAACGCAGCATCGAAGCCGGCTTCGCCCAGCACCATAGCAAGCCGCTCGACCCCGTCGAGCTCCGCCACGCAGTGCGCAACCTGGTTCGTGAATGTACGCGTTCGCGACCGGCTTGAAACCCAACGGCGGCCGTCGCGCCGCATCGAGAGTTGAAGACAAACATGTTGCATGACTTTAGCCAGCACAGTACCGAGCGTGTTCACGACATCGGTCACGCGCTACTTGCCGCCGTCGAGCCAATCATCGTGGAATGGGAGGAAATCTCGCGCCGCCTGCAACCCGACGCCGACGAGACCCGCCGACGCCAATTGCGCGACGCCCTGCCCGAACTACTGACTGCCTTCGGCAAAGGACTGACCGAGCTGGCGCCCGGCGAAGGAAAAACTTCACATTATGCATTCGAGCACGGCCTGCAACGCTGGGAGCTCGGATGGAGCGTCACCGAGCTACTGCGCGACTTTATGATTCTGCGACGCTGCGTCCTGGGCCGCTTGGGACAAGACGTCAACCTCACGGTCGCCGAGGCGGAGGCCATCGCCGTCGCCTTCGACGAAGCCACGGCCCAGAGCGTCGACATGTACGCCCAGCAGCGCGAGTCCGATTTGGTCGAGGCCAACGAGAACCTCAAGCGCAGCAACCATGAGCTGCGACGCTTCGCACACGTCGTCGCCCACGAGATCCGCTCCCCGCTCGCCACGATTCGAATGGCCGCCAGCCTGCTCTTGAAGCGGGCCGCGAACGACGTGTCGGAAGAACTGCGGATGGTCGAGGAGGCCGCCCACTTCATGTCCGACATCGTCAACGACACGCTCGACTACGCCAAACTGGGTTCGCCCGAGGAGCCCCGCGACGAGGTCAACCTCAACCAGGTATTCGAAGACGCCCTCGCCCAGCTCGCTTTCAACCTAGAAAAGGAGCAAGCGCAGGTCTCGGCCGAGCCCCTGCCGACCATCAGCGGGCATCGCAACCAGCTCTTGCAACTCTTC
>CAYZYD010000301.1:0-5734 GCA_964482505.1 uncultured Planctomycetia bacterium
CGTGGCTGCGAAGGATCTGCAGATCGTCACGGTCGAGTTGCCCCCAGGGTCGAGATTGGTTCAGACTGCGGTCGATGGCGTGAGACAGGACTTTGTCCTTCCCGATGACGAACCCCACCGGCTCAAGCTTCCCATTCGCGGACGACGGAGTCATGTGATCGAACTCGTCTACCGGACCGAGGCCTCTGAAGTCGAGCGTTCCCGTTGGGGAGCTTGGTCACTCGCAGGGCCGAGCTTTCCGGGGCTCAAGGTCGGCGAGACAGCGCTCAGGCTCTACTACCCCGCTGAACTTCAGGTCGACTGGGTGGGGGGCACGGTTCATCCCCAAAATCGTGAAGAACGCTCTTGGATTCGCGAGCTGCTGGATGATCTCCGCAGCGGAAATCTTCGCGGTCGACCGCGCTTCGATCGAGTCGCTAGGCCGAGGCCGTTGACTTCTGCCGAGCAGCAAGGATATGTCTTTGCGCAGTCTCGCGAGTCCTCATGGCGAACTCAGCCCGATCGATCCGAACAGCTCACGGTCGGTGCGCTTCCCATTCCCGTCTTCGAGGGGCGCGTCCTCGAACTCTATAAATACGGTGGTGATCCTCAGGTCGAGCTCTTCCATTACGAAGTGCGAGCTGAGCGAAACCTCGCTCTCGCTCTCTTCCTCGGCTCGATCGTCGCTTCCCTCCTCTTCGCGCTTAAGTATCGCGGTGTCGGGTTGGCCCTCTTTGCCGTGGGATTGGCGGCGCTCTTGGGCCTCGCCCCGGCTGAATCCACGCGCCCTCTCTACCCGGCGCTGTTCTTTGGCCTCACGGCGGGTCTCGGGGTGCTTCTTTTGACACTCGCGCTCGTTGCGATCGGTCGGTTTCGAACTTCGCGTCTCTCCTGGGCTGTGGTCGGGGTGATCCTGCTCTGTCTCACCTTAAGTTCGAATCCCGCCGTGGCGGCGCCCCCTTCGTTGAGTGGATTTGACGGGGTGGTCGTCCCGTTCGATCCGCAAAAGCTATGGGAATCCCTCGAGCGAGATGACCTTCGAGTCTACGTGACACGTCCGACCTGGGAACGGCTATGGCGCGAAGCGAATCCCGAGCTCAAACCTGAGCGTCTCCCCGACCATGTGCGGACCGCGGTAGGACCGGTCAGTTATTTTGTCTCGGTCGATGGGCAGAACGTGCGAATCGAGGCGAGGCTCAGTTGGGCCTTCTTTACCGAGGAGGAGCACGAACTCCGGCTGCCGCCAAACCGCTACGAACTCGCTTCGGTGACTATCGACGGTGAGGCCGCGACGGTTCAGTACGAGAAGAACGAAGCGAGCGTACGCTCTTCGGGCCTCGGAGTTCGCGAGCTAGTCCTCGTCTGGACCGGATCCGCCTCTCGAAACCAGGGGCGCACCCTCCTCGACTTTGCAACACTCCCAGCCGTGGCGGGGCGGGTTGAACTCGAATTGCCAGCCCAAGCGATCTTGACCGAAACGAGTCTCGAGCGCGGTTGGTACCCACAAGGAGAGCGCTGGATCATGGAGCTCGGGGCAGAGTCACAGATTCGGGCGACTTGGCGACGTCCTCGAGCGACGGGTGATCTACTCGCAAAGATCGAGGTTGCCTCGGGTCTGTTGCTCGGTCTCGGGACGCAAGGACTCTCGTTCAAAAATTGGCTCAGAGTGCAAAGCCAGGGTGCAGCACTGGATCGACTCGAGTTTGAGATCTTTGGTGACATCGTCCTCGCCTCGGTCGAGGGACCCGGCGTCGTCTCGTGGAAAGTCCGTGCTTCAAAGGGAGCGCAGCCGGATCGACTTGAGGTAATCCTCGATCGTCCGCGCGCGGACATCCGGCTCATGGTCTTGGGACTGGCAGCCGTGGATGAGCTCGGATTGCGTGATCTGCCCCGACTGCGCTTCGCCGGTCGAGCTCGACGGGAGACGCTGGTCGGACTCGCGAGCGGAGAGCGGCTCGAGTTCGGGAGCGGGTCGCTCGCCGGGTCGAGTCGAGTCTCTAAGGATCTCTTTACCCAACTGTTGCTCGGCCTCGAATCGAGTTCGAACACTGCTTTGAACTCGGTGGCTTTGCGACGGGCTTACCGGGTCGATTCAAGCCAAGCGAATCCCAAGATCGAGCTCGAGCGCACCGAGGAACAGACGGAGTTTGAAATTCTCGCGACTTCGATCCATCGCCGAGCCGAACGCGAGGTTTTTCTCAAGGCTCGATTCTTGAAGGCGGACGGCTCACCGCTCCGTTACGAGTTTGCGGTTCCGCCTGCTTGGCGAGTGCGGCGGGTCACTGGATCCCGAGTCCGGTTTTGGCATCACAACCTCGAGACTGAGCGGCTTCGCCTCGTCTTCTCGCAACCACCTGGTACCGACGATGCATTTTCCGTCGCCCTCGAGCTGCGGGAGCCGAATTCTCAGACTCTGCTGCCAACCTTTGCCGCGAGTCGAGTTTCTGCAAATCGAATTTCTGGGGACTCGGTCCCCACACAGGTCTCGTGGCTCTTTGCCGCCCCCAAGAACGCTCGACTCGAGATCGATGCCGAAGGTTGGCAGAAGGTTGAGCGCAATCGCGTCTCTCCGTGGATCAGCTTGGCCCCGAGGCTTGAGTACGTCGCGGCCCGAGTGATGACCTCAAAGAGTGGGCCGGTGCGAACGACACTCGCTGAGGCTCCACGAAAAGTTTACGCTCGGTGCTTTTCGTTTGGTCAACTCAGTGAAGGCTGGCTCGATGTCAACGTTCGTTTTGTCATCACGCGAACGGGCGAACCAGGGCAGCGTTTTGAGATCGAACTTCCCGAAGGAGCCGAGCTCAACTGGCTCGACGCGGCGGAAGTTATCGGTCGCGAAGTTGTCGGACGTCGGGTCGAACTCACACTTTCCGAGCCCGTTCCCAACCCCTGGATCCTCGACCTGAGCTACCGGCGTCCTCGTCAGGGCGCGACCAATGTGGTCTCGTTACCAATCCGCTACGAGGAGGAGGCTATTGATACGATCGACTTTGTCGGCGTGGCCCCCGATCGCGTTACGGATCGAGTGCGAACCGAGGCTGTCGGTCTCCGGTTAACCGATCCCGATAAGGTCGCTCGCGAGCTCGGTTCGCCCCTCCCTAAGGGGGTGCAAGAGGTCTACCGAGCGGTCGGCCGCGCTGGTGAATGGCGACTGACGTTGAGCGAGGAACCGGTCCAGAGCTCAGAGGATCTCGCCGCGATCATCCGGCTCGCCAAGATCGAGACTACGGTCGAGCTCGACGGCCTCGCGCGGACCGAAGTTTCCTACACCGTCCGCAATCAGGAGCTGCAGTTCCTCGATCTCACACTCCCCGAGGGAGTTGATCTCTGGGGAGTTCGCGTCGACGGTCGCGTGGTCGGCGTCGCTATCGAAAGCGACCAGCCTCGAGCGTTGAGAATCCCGCTTCGCCGTCGGCCGGGTTTCCCAACCGATCTCGAAGTGACGCTCTTCTATTCCGAGCCCGATCTCGACTTCAGTTCTGGCGGAATCAAGACTCAACTCAAGGGTCCTGTGATCGACGAGTCGAAGATCAAAGTCGTCGAGACGCTCTGGCGTCTCACCGTTCCCGATCGATACAGCTTTCGCGACGAGCTCGGACGGATGCAGCAGATTCCAGCCGCTCAAAATCAGAGTGTCCAACTGCTCGCGCTGCTCTCCCGGCAAGAGGAGTTGATTTCAGCCCTGCGCGAAACCGACTCCAAGAGAGTACGCGATTGGGCGCTCACTGATCTCTCGACCGTCGATAAAGCGATCAAGGACAATGTTGCGGAACTCGAGCGCCGTCTCGCGACGGATTCGAGTGCACGCGAACGCAGCGCCGCTCTTATCAAACGAGCTCGCGAAGCCCAGCAACTTCTCGAGACTGAACTCGGTCGGGATTGGTCTCAGCAGCTCTTTGCCCGGAGCCGCCAACTCAGCCAATTCGTCGAGGGAAGGTCCTGGCTCCGCGAGCCCAAAAGTCGCCAAACGGGACGGACTCGCAACGCTCAAGCCCTCGACCTCGGCTGGGCCGACCACCCGCGTATTAATTGGGGTGGAGTCAATCCGGCGTATGCAAAGATCGGCTCCCACTCGCGCGACCGAGTCGCCCAGCGATTTGACTCGGACCGAGAGCGGTTGGCGCCGCCGGGTCAATTCCCCGGACACCGGTACCCACAGCCCGCCTCGGTACCGGTCGGATTTCGCTCAGCCGTTTACTACCATCCCTCAGCTCTCGCCGAACTCCAGATCGATTTCGAACCAGTCCCCGATTACCGAAAGCTCATTTTGGGCCTGGTTATGGGAGCGGCGCTTCTCCTTTTTATGGTGTCAAGGGGCGGCCTGAGTCGGCGATCGAACGCTGGCAAGGGTACGGGTTTCTAAAAAACTCGGAGGAGTGAGTTCTCACGCGTGCAGGCGCTGCGGGAGAATCTTCACGACTCTCCGTTTCGACCACCCGGAGCGAGAGTTATCTTTTTAACTGAGTTTGCCGCTAGACTCAGAGCGACGGTCTCTCTCGAGTTCAGGGCTCCCCAGTGTTTTTCGGAGTTTGCCGTGTCGAGTAATGAACGCTTGATGGTGCGAGGGCTTGCGAGTCTTGCGTTGGGGCTGCTATTCATCGTCACGAGTATGAGTTGCCGTTCGCGGGCCGAAATACCGGCCGAGCTTGAGGAGAACGGGCTACCCGATTGGGTCATGACTCCTCCTCATGATCCCGGAAGTGCCTTTTACGCCGCTGCGAGTGGAACCGCTCGACGAGAAAAGGGCCTGGCCCTTGAGGACGCGAAAGCTGCCGCGCGCACTGCACTCGCTCGCTCTCTCGACACGACCGTGCAGAGTGTTTTCAAGCGATACCTCAGTGAGATCCAACCCGAGGAATCTGACGGCGCCTCCGAAGTGCTGATCCAAGATACTTCTCGTCTCTTAACCGATCTGCGACTCTCCGGCATGCGGATCGAACGCACCTTTCCCAACCAGGATGGAACGTGGTGGGCACTCGCGTCGATCGCATTTGACGATGTTGCTCAGGTCATGAAATCGAGTGCGCGCCGGCATCTCGATTCGGTCCGACAAAACTCGGACGCCGCCTTCGATGAACTCGAACGGCTTCTCAAGGAGGAAGCGGCGCGGCAAGAGCGCTAGAGAGCGTGGGGTTCTATGGCCGGCCTCAAATTCCTCTTCCGGTACCCCCGCGGATCCCTTTTGGCGTTCACTCTCTCTTTTATGGGATGTCTCAGTCCGCAATTCCCAACGGACTCACCGACGCCGCCAGATACAGGCGATCGCTGGTTTGTGAGCGGCAGCGCTCGGAGTCACGACCGCGAGGTGGCAACTCGGCTGGCGAGAGGCCGAGCCCTCGGAGAGTTGGCGCTGCGGTGGGGCGTTATGGTAGAGAGCGATTTGCGAAGGACGGTGCAGGAAACTGGTGACGAGATCGATTCGCGGATCACGCTGCGCGATCGCATTTCGACCGCGGGTCTCCTCGAGCACTGTTCAGTCTCTTTTAAATCGTGGGATGGGGAGATCGCTCGGGTCACCATCGCTTTTGATTTGCGACGGGCGAGAAAGACCCTCGGCCAGCAAGTCGAGCGGCTCGAAGCGGAGGTTCGAGCGACCGCTTCGCGGGACGTTCTCGGGCTCGAGGCGCGGGAGCTTCTCAAGCGGTGTCACACGCTTCGCAGGTTAGCGGTGGTTCTCGACTCTGACCTCGAAGGGTGCACTACTCACCTCCTGAAGATTGAGGCTGAGCTCATCGACCGAGTTATGAAGCCTCGC
>CAYZYD010000302.1:0-5417 GCA_964482505.1 uncultured Planctomycetia bacterium
GAACATGTCACGGTCTGCTTAACCCTAGAGCAATCTTCCGAGCAACCCTTTGAAAAGTGAGCCGGGCACCCACTGCGCGCGGCTTTCCTCGGCCCCACAACTTCAAATCTCGCCCGACTGGCGAACGCCACTTTGCGCCGCCGCAGAAAGTCATCATGAGAATCGAATCGCCGTCGAAGATCCTCCTCGCGAGTGGCAACCCGCATAAGCACGAAGAGCTTTCTCGCCGGCTCACGCACATGCCGACGAAACTCGTCCGCCCGAGTGATATCGGTAGCGATCCGCCCCACCCTGAGGAGAGCGCGCTCACCTTCTCGGGCAATGCCCGCATCAAAGCGATCGCCTATTCGGAGTGGGCTGGCTGTCCCGCTCTCGCCGACGACTCGGGACTTGAGGTCGACGCCCTGGACGGTCGCCCCGGGGTCTTGTCCGCTCGCTTTGCGGGGCCCGACGCCGACGACCGCGCTAATCTCGAGAAATTACTCGCCGAACTCTCAGCCGTGCCCCCAGGCCAAAGAACCGGCCGCTTTGTCTGTTCGCTCGCACTCGCGCTCGGTGACCAGATCTTGACCGAGTGTCGAGGCGAGGTCGAAGGACACCTCGCCGCCGAACCTCGGGGTGAGAACGGCTTCGGCTACGATCCCGTTTTTGTCCCCCTCGGCTACAAACAGACCTTCGCTGAAATGGCACCCGCCGAGAAGGACGCCTTGAGCCATCGCGGACGCGCACTCGATCAATTGATCGGTTGGCTCGAGCTGCGCACTGCGGAGCCGCGATGAGCCAGGACCCGGCCTCCCACTTCCCGACCTCGTCGATTCGCAACTTCTCGATCATCGCACACATCGATCACGGCAAGTCGACCCTCGCCGACCGCCTGCTTCTCATCACCGATACGATCACCGAGCGGGAGTTTAAGAACCAGATTCTCGACGATATGGATCTCGAAAAGGAGCGGGGCATCACGATCAAAGCGCGCACAGTTCGGATGACCCTGACTGGCAGCGACGGCGTCGACTATCAACTCAACCTGATCGATACGCCGGGACATGTCGACTTTTCCTACGAAGTTTCGCGCAGCCTCTCCGCTTGCCAGGGCGCACTGCTCGTCGTCGACGCCGCCCAAGGCATCGAAGCACAAACGGTAGCCAACACTTTCCTCGCCCTCGAAAACGACCTCGAGATCATCCCCGTCCTAAACAAGATCGACCTGCCGAACGCTCGTCCCGACGAGGTCGAGGAGGAGTTGATTCAGACCTTTGGATTTCGCCGGGGCGAGGCGATTCGCTGCTCGGCCAAGACCGGGGTCGGGATCGAGGAATTGCTCGAGGCGATCCTCACATTGATTCCTCCGCCCGAAGGTGACTCGAAGGCACCGCTCCAGGGGCTCATTTTCGATAGCCACTACGACGAGTTTCGAGGTGTGATCGTCTACGTCTGTCTCAAGCGGGGAACCTTGAGGCGCGGAGATCGAATCCGGTTCATGGCGACCGGGTCGACTTACGAAGTCGATGAAGTCGGAATCTTTCGTCCCAAACGAACCCCTCTCGACCAGCTCGAAATCGGTGAAGTCGGCTACATCATCGCCAATATCAAATCGATTCACGACGTGCGTATCGGCGATACCGTGACGATCGACAATCACCCCGCCGAAACGCCACTCCCCGGCTTTTCGAACCCCAAGCCGATGGTTTTCTGCGGCATCTTCCCCGCTATGAATAGCGACTACGACAGTCTGCGCAAAGCCCTCGAAAAACTCTGGCTCAACGACTCCTCCTTCTCGTTTATCCCCGAGACTTCCGACGCGCTCGGTTTCGGGTTCCGCTGCGGATTTCTCGGACTGCTTCACATGGAGATCATCCAGGAACGACTCGAGCGGGAATCCGGAATTGAGGTCGTGCAGACGGCTCCCACGGTGACCTACCAACTGCTGCTGTTAGAGGGGGAGATTGTCGAGATCGACAGCCCTGCCGACATGCCGGAGCCATTTCGGATCGAAGAGATCCGCGAACCGATGGTCGACGCCCATCTCATCGTGCCGGCCGAATACCTCGGCGGGGTGATGAAACTCCTCGACGAGAAGCGGGCGACTTTTCGCAAGCAGGAGTACCTCTCCCCCGAACGCGTTCAACTCAACTATCAAGTTCCCCTCGCCGAGATCGTTCACGACTTCTACAACAAACTCAAGTCGATCACCCGGGGCTACGGAACGCTCGACTATCAGTTTGAAGACTTCGTCAAGGGCGATCTCGTCAAACTCAACATCCTCGTCGCGGGCGATCCCGTCGACGCCTTGAGTTTAATCGTACACCGATCTTCGGCCGATCGCCGCGGCCGAGCCTTTCTCAAGAAGCTCAAAGACGTCATCCCGCGCCACATGTTCCAAGTCCCGCTTCAAGCCGCGATCGGCGGTCGGATCATCGCTCGCGAGACGATTCGGGCGATGAGCAAGAACGTGACGGCAAAGTGTTACGGCGGTGACATCTCGCGAAAACGCAAATTGCTCGAGAAGCAAAAAGAGGGTAAACAGAGGCTGAAGCAGATCGGTCGCGTCAGTATCCCGCAGGACGCGTTCATGGCGGTTCTCAAACTCGACGACGAGGAGAAAAATTGACGCCACGCGGAGCCCTTCCCCCGCCTGCCGCCATATATCCCCTGAATCGAATTCTCTGGGTCACCGTGCACGCCGTGGTGATCGGCGCGATCTTCGCGCTCCTAGTCCGCCACTACGCCCTCGAGCCCATGCAAGTCCCGACCCAGTCGATGGCGCCCACACTCGTTGGGACTCACGTCGCGGCTCACTGTCCCAATTGCGGACTCGACCAGGCGGTCGCACTACCACTCGAACTCGTGGACGACCATCGCGGTTCCAAATCGTCGTCAGCGCCCGGCTGGATCTATCGAGGACCCTGCCCGAGTTGCGCGAGAATTGTCGAAGACCAGGTTCCCGACCCCGGAGAGCCGATCGAATGTTCCCACTGTGGGCTGCAGCCTGGTTTACAACAGGCATCCCAATCACAACAGGCATCCCAATCACAAGAGGGACCCCAATATGGTCTGCCGCCTAAGTCCTCCGAGAGTCGTCCTTCCGAGCGTCGCTCCCCGAACGTAAGTTCGACTGAGTACTACTCGCGCTCGACCCAGAGCCTCGTTTACCAAGTTCCCTGCGCACAGTGCGGCGCGGAGTTTCGGCGCGTGTTCGAGCCCAACGAAATTCGGCCCGGAGAGCGCATCTTCGTCAATAAAGTCGTCTACGCCTGTCGCGAACCGCGACGGTTCGATCTCCCGGTCTTCTACGGAGAAGATCGGGTTCGTTATCTCAAACGCATCGTCGGTCTCCCTGGGGAGACAATTCAGGTCGCTGAGGGCGATCTCTGGATCGACGGTCGACGTTTCGTCAAGCCGCCTGAAGTGCAGGAGAGGTTTTGGATCGCGCTTTGGGATTCAGCCCACCACGACCCCGCGACCCCGGCCGCAATTCCCTGGGAGGTCAGCCCAGCCGAGCGCTTTGATCGAGAGCTTCACTACAACGCTCTCGCTTCGCGGCTCGAGCTCCGCTACAACCGCGAGATCTTGAATCGGCAACCGCTGAGCGAAAGCTACGCTTACCTCTCGGGACGCCCATATTTCCCTCAACGCCCGGAAGAGGATTGGGCGCGCGACGTCCGAGTCTCGCAAGTGATCTGGGTCGAGGCGGGGAGAGGTCGGATCGTTACGACCATCACTAACGACGAGCAGCGTTATGAGCTCGAGGTGCCCGTGGGACAGGTCGGAGCCTCAACCCTGACGATTCGCGAGGAGGGAGCGGGGGGTGAACGCTCAGAGCACCGTGTTTCAGACCGCACTTTCGTCGCGCGCGAACCACACACAATCCAACTCGCCCTCGTCGATCGCGAAGTCTGGGTTCAGCTCGACGGCGAGCTCACCCGAATCAAGATCGACAAAGCCCTGCCCGGGGAAGGGGCGAACAAGCGTCGACCCTCGACCGTCAAACTCCAGCTCGAGGGAATCGCGGGCTCCTTTTTGAGCCTTCGACTCGACCGCGATATCTACTGGTCGTCGGAACCGCGCGCGGGGCTCCCCTACGATTTTGGAGTTCGCGAGGGATACCAAATTCCTGAGGCCCATTACTTTGTCCTCGGCGACAATAGCGCGTACAGTGAAGACTCCCGGGTCTGGGGAGCCGTCCCCGCCACGAACTTGCTCGGGACAGCCCTTGGTGTCTTCTGGCCCCTCACCACGTCGACGGGAGCTCCCAAGATCGTCCGATGACTCTCTTACAAGCAAAGAATCTCTGTAAAACTTTCGGCAACCGCCGCGTCGTCGACCACGTCTCGTTTTCGATCGATGAAGGTCAAATCATCGGCCTCCTCGGAAAAAACGGGGCGGGTAAAACGACGACCTTTCGGATGTCGATGGGGATGATCCGCGCCGACTCGGGTCAGGTCTTCTTTCAGGGTGAAGAGATCAGCGCGCTTCCGATGTATCTCAGAGCGCGACGCGGGATGGGTTACCTTCCCCAAGAGTCCTCGATCTTTCGCGGGCTCTCGGTCCGCGAAAATCTCGAAGCGATCCTCGAGACGACCAAGCTCAATCGTGAAGAGCGCGCCGAGCGACTCGATTCGCTCGTCTCCGAGTTTGGCCTCGAAAAGGTCCTCGAAAGCAACTCGTCGGTCCTCTCAGGCGGCGAGCGACGCCGCCTCGAGGTCGCCCGCGCCCTCATCACCGACCCCTCGCTGATTTTGCTCGACGAACCCTTCTCTGGAGTCGACCCCATCGCCGTCTCAGACCTTCAAGAGATTATCCTCGGGCTCAAGGACCGCGGGATCGGTGTGCTGCTCACCGACCACAATGTCCGCGATACCCTCAACACCACCGACGTCTCGTTTATCATTTATGACGGCCGCATCATCGCCCATGGAAACAAGCGAGAGATCCTCGAAGATCCGAACGCGCGCCGTTACTATCTCGGCGAGAAATTCGAAATGTAGACCTCGCGAGGAAGCACAGTGAACTCAACAAATAGCGCGAACTCAACAAATAGCGCGGCAAAACCGCTCAACCCAATTCTCGCGATCATCTGGGCCTGGGCTATCCCGGGGCTTGGGCACTTCGGACTCGGCCGTAGACGTCACGGCCTGATCCTCTTTGGCCTTATCGGGGGCACCTATCTCCTCGGGCTTCTGCTTTCAAACTTCGAAGCCGTGTCGCGCGACCTACACCCCGTCTCCTACTATGCGCAACTCGGTGCGGGCCTCGCAACTCCGATCCTCGCTGCGTTAGACCTCGCGAGCTCGCAAGTCTTATCGGGTAATGCCGTCAACACGACCCCGCTCGCCGTGTCGAAGTGGGCCGACACCGGCCTCCTCTACTGTAATATCGCCGGGCTCCTCAATGTCCTCGTCGTGGTCGACCTCGCC
>CAYZYD010000302.1:5427-5731 GCA_964482505.1 uncultured Planctomycetia bacterium
ACACCCGGCCGCCCCCCAAGCTCAGCCGACCACCCCTCCCGAATCGACTGCGTCATGATTCTCCACATTCTCTCCTTTCTCTATATCACTTCCGTCGTCGGGCTCGTCACTATCATCGTCGCCGAACCGGGCGAGCGGACGTTTCGCCAAGAGCTTCGCCATTACTTTAAGATGGTGGTGGGGGGGATTGCGCTCTTTACCGCAGGGACCATGCTGATAGCCGAACTCCTCCAATAGGTCGAAAACGCCCTAGCAGCCCGTTGAAAAACTGCTTTCGATGCGGGAGGTCGAGAATTCGAGACCA
>CAYZYD010000303.1:0-5723 GCA_964482505.1 uncultured Planctomycetia bacterium
CGGGTGGGTCGGGGGGGGGCGGGGGCGCGACTTTCTTCGGGCGCGCCGGGGGAACTCGTGGGGTCTATCTATCTCCTCGAGGAAGCGTCGCGTTGACTGCGCCAAGAGGCGCGACTCGAGGCCGCGACCTCAGCGGCGACCCAACTGTCGATAAACGACTCTTGTCGATTCCGAGCACACTCCCTCAGTGAGTGACTCGGAATCTCATACTTTGAGCGACCTGCAGGTAGCATATGACGAGCAGTGACGGACCAGGACCTCCTGGTTCCGAGGGAGCCCAACTTGGCCCCGACGCGTTTGAAGCGAAGATCCTCAAGTACGCCGCGAAAAAGCTCGGCGTCAGCGACTATGAACTTGCGAAGCTCGGGGCTCTGCAAGCGATTCGGGACGCGATCCAAGGGGTTGTTCTCAACACCACGCGCAGCGGCGCCGACACCGGAGCTGGCCTCGACGCATTGATGTCTGAATCCGCGGACGCGGCGATGGCCTCGATCTACGGACTCGCCCTGAGCTCGGGCATCGTTCCCGCGGCCGCCGACCCCCCCCAGGTGTTTGTCGTCGGGGACGAAGAGGGCGAGCTCACGACCGTAGCCCACACGCTTAAGACGGTCGAGTCGCGGAATCTCAAGTCGGATTCGGCCGAACCTGAAGCCCCCGTGATATCGCGCGAGGGGACTTTGATACTCACCGCATTCACCGATCCGGAGCGACTCGCTGAGTTTGAGTCAGCATGCGCTTCCGAGGGGCTCTCGGCCGAAGTGGTCGACTTCTCCGCGGCGCTGCCTTCGCTCAAAGATTCGCTCGAGGTTCGACACCCCGAAGGCTTTGTCACCTTCCGTCGGGATATTGTCGGGCAGACCTTGAGCAACAAGTACAAGCTGCACAAGCGGATTGGAAAGGGCGGATTCAGTACCGTCTACGAGGCCGAAGACACGCGGCTCGGCAGCAAGGTCGCGGTCAAGGTCCTCAATGAGGACGCCGCCCAGACCGCGAGCGATCTCGACGCTTTTAAAGAGGAAGCGCGCCGCGTCACCAAGCTCAATCACCCGAACATTATCGACTGGAAGGCCTTCGACGAGACCGAGGCGGGCAGTTGCTATTTCGTGATGGAGCTTCTCGAGGGTGAGGAGCTCGACGCGATCCTCAAGCGCGAGAAGAAGCTTAGTCCCGAACGGACCGTCAATCTCCTGCTTCAAATCCTCAACGGATTGCGTGCGGCTCACCATCTCTCCGACACCGAGTCGATACTTCACCTCGATCTCAAACCGAAGAATGTCTTTGTCATTCCTCCCAAGGTCGAAGGTGAACCCGAACGCGTCAAAGTTTTCGACTTTGGGATCGGGCAGTACATCGGCGGGGAGGAGAGTGAGTTCTCAGAGGAGTACCGACCGCCCGGGGCCGAGTCGTTTCAGACGACTCAGCTGACGACCGAGATCGGGGCCGAGGAGACGACGCAAACTATCGAGGTCGGCCGGGACAAATCGGGTTCTCATACTCCCAACCGGCCGACTCGGACCACCGAGGATTCGAGCGTCCGGCGCTCGAGTGCGTGTACGCCCGAGTACGCCTCGCCCGAACAGTGCCAACACATCCTGCCCGACTACGACATCGTGCCGCTCGACGGCCGCTCGGACCTCTACTCGCTCGGGGTGATGGCGTTTCGAATGCTGACGGGCGAGTTCCCCTTTGCAAAGCCCCCGAATCGTCGCGATTGGCTGCGACTCCATATCACGGAAACTCCGAAACGCGTTCGTGACGTCAATAAGAAGATCCCAAAACCTCTCGCCCGCTTTGTCGATCGCTGCCTTGCGACCGATCGCGACAAGCGCTGGCCGACGACTCGAGAGGCCTACGCGGCGCTCTTTCGCATCGCGCATCCGCCGGTGTGGAAACCGGTGCTCAAAGCCTCGCTCGCCGCGGCATTGCTCGTCGGTCTTATCTCGGTCTGGGTCTTCTACCGACCGACGATCGAGAGTCGGGTTCTCTATCCCGGAGACCAATCGGCGCTCGTCCTCGGGGTCAGCCCTCCCGGCGCGCGGATTCCCGCTACCGTAAGTTGGGAGGCGGTCGACGACGGTCGAGAGGATCCACCCGCGCAATCGTCGCTCTTCCTCGAGGCGCAGACGCCGGGTGCTCCAGCTCTCAAACCGAGTTGGACCGAGGAGGGTACGATCGCGTTTGAGTTTGAGGAATCGGTCGACCAGCGCTTTGAGGGTCAGTACACCCTGCGGGCTGAACTTGGTCGCACGGTTTGGCGGGCGAACTTGGCCCTACTGGTCTTACCGGATAGCTGGAATATCGAGAGTCGGTTTCCCCAGTCAGGTCAATCGCTCGCGCTCGCCTCCGATGCGAAGATCGAAGTGGAGATCGCCGCCGAGGCGGGGCTCAAAGCTGACGACTTTGTCGAGCCGACGCTGACCTTTGATAACGCGATCGATTTTTCTTTAAGCCCCGCTCCCGATTCGGCGCTCGTCTACCAGTTTCAGCTCCACCAGCTCTCCGGGTCGGATCGGGTGAAGTCGACCCCGGGCACGTTTGAGTTCGATGTTCGGGTCGTGGATCGGCTCGGGCGGGAGCGTCGTCAGACTTTCTCGCTCCCGCTGGTTCAGGGCGCCTGCCCGCCGCCTCGCATCCGATTCGAGACTGCCGGTAAGAGCCCGACTCTGCTTGCCGATCGAGAGTACTTCGTTGTGGTTGAAACCGACCGCAAGGCCGATGTCTCGCTCGAATATTCGCTGGCGGGCCGTCGAGTGCCGCTCGACGATCTCGCTGCGCTCAATGGCCGCAAGCGCATCCCCTTGTCCGGTTTTGAAGCCCTCAACCGGGGACAGAAGTTCCGCGACGCGAAGATCTTCGCCCGGGCTGACGAGTCGAAGTTCGTCTACCACTCGAACCCGAATCGCGCCCGCGCCACCGCCGCCACCCTGACGTTTAACTACTCCCCCCAGGAACTCTCGCTCGCGGCATACCTCGCGGCCGCCGGCGGGCGGGTCGAACTCGACTCGAGTCGGCCGGTCTGCTTGAATTCAACCTCGATCGCGCTCGAGCTCGAAACCGACGATCCGAGTCGTCAACGGATCCGAGTGCGTCTCGACGGCAAGGTACTCGACTCCGATCTTCCCGATCTCTCTCGCGCTCAATCGATCGAGTTACCACTCACCGGACCTCTCACCGACGGCGAGCACCGGCTTGAGATCGCGAGCTATCGCATCGATAGCGACGTGAGTGGCCAGGATATTGTCGCGGACGCTCCCGAGTTCGAAATCGAAGCGAGCTTCTTCGTCGATACGACTGGCCCCGAAGCGGAGTTCGAAAGAGCTCGCGGGCAACTTCGCATCCGCGACAACTCAGACGATTGGTTTGGGGGAATTGAGGCAGCCGGGATTGAACTCGTTTGGGCGACTGAAGACCCCGAGCTCCAAGCAGTGACTGCGGCACTACCGCAGTCGTTTCGCGATGGGTTTCAGTTTGTTCAACCCGCCACACTTCGGGATGGTCGCTACAAAATCGCGGTCCGCGCGCGTGATCGCGCCGGCAATTTGAGCCAGCCCGCGACGTATGAGTTTACTGTCGCAAAAGAGTCTCCCGTGATCGAGATACAAGGGCCCGCCGAAGGAGTCGACTGGGCGCCGGTCGACAACCGCTGGCCGGTCGAGGTGACCGTCGTCGATCCCAATGGGCTCGTCGCGGTCAAGGCGGTCGCCCGGGTCT
Source organism: uncultured Planctomycetia bacterium (assembly GCA_964482505.1). Lineage (GTDB taxonomy): Bacteria > Planctomycetota > UBA8108 > UBA1146 > JAJFFE01 > CAYZYD01. The sequence continues at coordinate 3,712 of CAYZYD010000303.1, forward strand.
CTCCGGCCGATTCAGAATCCTCCTCGCAGTCCCCGGTCGAATTTGGTCCGATCGATTTGACGAGTACCGACGAAACCTGGTGGAGTGGTTCTTTTGCCCAGTTTCCGCCCGATCTTTCGGGTCGCGAGGTCGAGATCCGCATCGAAGCCGAAGCTCGATCGGGACCGTCGGGGCGGATCGTGCACAAAGTGCGGCTCCCCAAGATTCGTCCCACCTATCCCGACCGAATCGTCGATTTTAATCCCGACACACCCGAGCGTCAGATCACGATGGTGCGCGTGCCTGGCAATTACGACCGTGAGTACATCTACGGCGGTCGCGATACCGAGGTCGAGCGCGACGCGCTCGAACAGGTGGGTTTGGGCTCGGGCGGGCTCAAACTCAACTTGGACCGATCGGTGCGGCTCGCCGCCGAGACGATCCCGGACTTTTATCTCGACCAGACCGAAGTCTCTCGAGGCCAGTTCCGCGAGTTTCTCGATCGAGGTTATGACGAGGCGCGCTATTGGGTTCGAGCCGCGGTCGGCACTGACTCGGGGCCGAGCGCTGAGCGTAAGGCGGCGCTCTACGACCTCGCAAAGGGTCCTGCTGAGTTACCGATGACTTCGGTGACCTGGTACGAAGCCGACGCGTTCGCCCGCTGGACCGGCAAGCGACTTCCGACCGCACTCGAATGGGAATACGCGATTCGAGGCCCCGAGTCCTATTACTTGCTTTCGCTCGGATGGCGTCCGGGTGCGTGGACTTTGAGCCGGCTCGAGGAGTCCTTTTCGGTCCGTCCCGCGCCACCGAGCCCGGTCGGTCGCTCCGACGACCGCAACTATCTCGGTCGAGAGAACGCCGCGGCGGGGATCTACCAACTCTCTTCAAACGTCAGTGAATGGACGCTCACTCCCGAAGACCGAGAGCGAGTCGATCGCGTGCGATCCCTCGTCCACCTTCCGCACGAGTCGCGTGAATTCATCCTCGAGCAGCGGTCCGAGGTCACAGTCGTGGGCGGTAACTACCGGTCGCGACGCGTCGACGTCTTTTACAAGCTCTACTACCGACCACACCGATCTGCCAAAACCATCGGATTTCGATGCGCGCTGTCAGCCGATCGAGTTCCTCAACTGCTCGACGGTTCGCTCGAGTCTCGGGTCTTTGAACGAAAACAGTAAGCGATGAGAACACACTTTTTGTTTAACGCCGTGCGGAGCCGAGAAGTCGGTGGTCGCGCCTGGGGCTTGGGCGCCCCGAAGCGCGTGGTCGCGCGAAGCCGCGGTCTCCGCCACCCCGCACTTTGCGGCCTTGGCTACGCTCCTCTCCTGGCGATCGTGCTCATGCTCGCTTCGTGCGCGAGTCAGCGTGTCGAACCCGAGGCGACGCTTCCGTTTCACGTTGCCATCATCCCGTTCGAAGCGAACTCAGGGGTGACCCGAGCGACGCTCAATTCGCTCCCCGACCGCAACGCCGAGTCCACTGAGTCGACCGAAGCCCAAGACGCGTCCGACGAGAGCGCCGAGCCGGAGCCGCTCACCTTCGCCCTCGAACTCGACGCGGAGCAGGTAACCACCGAGTTTGCGACCTCTCTCGGGCAGGGTGCGTTCACGCGGGTATCGCGATTCAGTCGACCCGAAGGCTACGAGAACTTCTCCGAGGAGGAGAAGGCGAAGTTCTGGTCGGAACTGGCGCTGAGTCAGGGGGTCGACCTCCTGATTCACGGGACGGTGAGTTACCAGGGGGAGATCGAAACCGAAACCAATTCGAACCGCTACCTCAATTACCTCCTACACTTTGTTGCGCTCTCCTGGTTCATGGCCGACCGCGAGTACACCGTGAATACCAACGTCGAAACCCAGGTACTCGACCCCAAGCAGCTTGCGGAGGCGCGGGGCGGTCTCACCATTCGCGATATGACCCAACCGATTACCTTGCCGTTCGATCTGACGATCGACGGCGAAAAGGCCGAGGCGACCAGCGCGCTGACATTGATCCGCACGGATTTCGGGGTTGGGCGCGGCGAGTTCGCG
>CAYZYD010000304.1:0-5709 GCA_964482505.1 uncultured Planctomycetia bacterium
CGAGATCGCGTATGCTCTAAAGTTTGTGATCCGTGATCAGAAGGTAGTGATCTTCGAAGACGACCCGACGCTCTTGGGCATCGTTGATGAAGTAGGGGCTCAGATAACCCTTGTCGAACTCCATCCCGTCAACAAATTCGAGGTAGGTGTCGACGCCGTCGTTTTCTTCAACCTTGACGACCCCATTGGGGCCGGTCTGTGTGATCGCGTCGGCGAAGAGCTCTCCGAGTTGTTGATCGCCGTTTGAAGCGAGCAGCCCGACGTGCTCGATCGCCTTCTTTCCTTTGACGGGGATCGCGAATTCCTCGAGGAAGTCGACCGCTTTGGCGACGCCCTTTTCAATGCCTTCGCGCAAAGCCACCGGGCTCACCCCAGCCTGCTGGTATTTTGCTCCCGCTCGGATCATAGCGCGGGTCAGAACGACCGAAGTCGTGGTCCCGTCTCCGACCTCACGGTTGGTCTTCTTGGCGGCCTCCGCGATCAGCTTGGCCCCCATGTTCTCGAACGGCTCTTCTAGCTCTATGTCCTTGGCGACCGTGACGCCGTCTTTTGTCATGTGGGACGCGGCGTATTGGCGCTCGAGAAGTACATTACGTCCTCCAGGGCCGAGGGTGACTCCGACCGCATGGGCGAGCTTTTCGATCCCTTCGGAGATGTGCTTGTAGCCCATTTGCTCAAAGAGCATCTGTTTCTGGCTCATCGACGATTCCTTTATCTCTCTGTTGAAAGCCTTCGTTTCTCTGAAAGCCTTTGTCGCTCTGATAGATTGCTGGAGGTTACATCATTCCCATACCGGGCATGCCACCCATGCCTCCCATGCCGGGCATTCCGCCCATGCCGCCCATGCCGCCCATACCACCCATGCCTCCCATGTCCATGCCGTCGTGATCATGGTCGTGGTCGTGCTCGTCCTCTTCGGTCGGGATTTCGGTGATAACGGTTTCGGTGGTGAACAGCGTGCTCGCTACGCTAACGGCGTTTTTGAGGGCGGTCTTGATCGTCTTCGACGAGTCGATGATGCCCGCCTCGAGTAGATCGCAGAATTTCTGTTTCTCAAAGTCGTAGCCGTAGTAACTTTCGTCTGACTGTCGGATCTTCCGCATGAGTCGCGACGGTTCCATCCCGGCGTTCTTAGCCAGTTGTCGGAAGGGCGATTCCAGTGCAGCCCAGAGGATTTCGTTACCGACTTTTTCGTCGGCGTCGCGAGTTTTCTCTGGTTCGAGATTGTCGGCGCAGCGAAGCAGAGCGAGCCCGCCCCCGGGGAGGATTCCCTCTTCGATTGCGGATCGAGTGGCACTCAGGGCGTTTTCGTAGCGCTTCTTGCGCTCTTTGACTTCACCCTCAGTCGCGCCCCCGACTTGAATCTCGGCGATTCCCCCCACGAGACGGGCGAGCCGCTCCTGGAGTTTCTCGCGATCGTAATCGCTGTCTGAACGCTCGAGCTCGAGCCGAATCAGACGAACTCGTTCGTCGATATCAGCTTGTTCGCCCGCTCCCTTAACGATGACGGTGTGGTCGGCCGTGATCTCGATCTTCTTCGCCCGGCCGAGGTGTTCGAGGCCAAGGTTGTCCGGTTCGAGCCCGAGATCTGAGAAAATCGCAGTGCCCCCGCTCATAGCCGCGATATCCGCGAGCATCGCTTTGCGGCGCTCGCCGTAACCGGGCGCTTTAACGGCCGCACACTCGAGAATTCCCCGACGCTGATTGACGACGAGGGTCGAAAGTGCCTCGCCTTCGATATCCTCAGCGATGATCAGGAGCGGCTTCTTCTTTTTGAGCACCTTCTCCATGACCGGGATGATCTGACCGAGGTTTGAGACCTTCTCCTCCATGATGAGGATATAGGGATTCTTAAGGACAACCCGTGAGGAGTCCTCTTCATTGACAAAGTATTGGGACAGATAACCTCGATCGAACTGCATGCCCTCGACTACCTCGACGTCGGTATCGATGCCTTTGCCCTCTTCGATCGTGATCACACCGTCGGAGCCCACCTTAGCGATGGCGTCGCTAATAATCTTCCCGACTTCGGCGTTGTTGTTGGCCGCGACCATCGCAACGTGCTGGATCTGTTTGGAATCGTCGATCGGGATGCTCATATCCTCGAGTTTGTCGCAGATCTTTTGGCAAGCCCTCGTGAGCCCTCGCTGGATCGAAGTCGGATTAGAGCCCGCCATGATACTTCTGAGTCCACGAGCGAAGACGGCTTCGGCGAGGACGGCGGCCGTAGTGCTACCATCTCCAGCTTGGTCGGCAGTCGCCGTCGAAGCCTCTCGCAGCATCCGAGCGGCGAGATTCTCGATCGGATCCTTGAACTCGATCTCTTCGGCGACGCTCGCGCCGTCTTTGGTCACGTTGGGAGCTCCCCAACCTCGATCGACGACGGCGTGCCGGCCCCGGGGGCCGAGGGTGCTCTTGACGGCGCGGGCGAACTTGTTGACGCCGCGGAGAAGTCCCTCGCGCGCTTCTTTGTCAAAGGTGATTTGCTTGGCCATTTAGGTCCTTCCTCATCCATCAGCTGAGGTTATGAGGTGATTTGAGCGTATTATGTTTGAATGATCATCATGGGATGAGGCGGTCTGAAGATAGACGACCCCGAAAGTGAGGTGCAAAGGACTCGCCACTAGTCGTAGGACTCGGGAAGTCCCTGGCGGTTCGGCCGGGGCACGGCCTCGTCGCTGGCGAACTGATAGCAAAGTCGGCCTTGTAACTCCCGCAAGGAGCGGCAACAACGCCAATGGGGCTACGACCTCCGAAATATGGAACGGTTTGGGCAAGCAGGCAACGACCGACTCACAATGCGCCGAAGCAAGAAAACGACATCTCGAAACAGGCGCGCGAGCGGGCGCACTCGAACGGGGCTGCCAGCCTGGCAGCCCCGAGCCGGCGCCGAGGAATGCTCTGCCAATTAGACAGGGCCAAGCAACATTGTTGTTGAGATCCTCGGATCGGGAGCTCGTACTACCAGAGGATTGGGTTGACGACCTTCGCCTGGACCTTGCGGATCGAGACGTCAGATTCGGCGAGCGTGTAGAACACAAAGCCACCCGAAGCGGGCATGCTCATGAGGTTGTCTTCGTATTTGAGCGTGTCGACAAGCTGACCACTCACGAATATGCGGATCTCCTCGCCCTGCACCTCGGCCGAGACCTGGACCCATTCACCCTCGGGGAGCTTCTCCTTGTCGAGAGTGTAACGGTCGGCTGATTCGGTCACCGATCCGCGACCTTGGCCCACGGTGCCCCGAGCCCGGAGGGCGAGGTCGATGCCACCCCGGTCGATCTTGACCTCAAAGCGCAGCACGTAGTCTTGCCAGTTCGCGGTGTAGGGACCGATGAACCCGCCCCCCGAACCCGAGGTCCGACAGATCAGCACGCCTTCACCATTCTCGGTCTTGAAGTCGAATACCTCGCTTCGCATCCCGGGCAAGGGTTCGCTACAGATGACCCAGTTGTAGAGGTTGTAGTTTCCGAGGTAGCTGACCCAGCGAATCTGGTCTTTCTTCTCTTTCCAGCGTCGCTTTCGTTCCTTTTCGGCTTCGATACGTGCGAGCTCAGCCTGTCGACGAGCCTCCTCGGCCTTCTTCTCCTCCACCTCCAGGAGAGCTGCAATCGAGCCCTTTCGGATCTCATTTTGAATGTCGACAAAACGACTCCACACCTTGGGCGCGGTGCTCTCGTAATCTTCATTAAAGTTGAGGAGGACGGCTTGGGCGATATCAGCGTAGTCTTTTCTCGCCTGTTCGAGCGCCTTATCGCGCAGCTCGGTCAGATTGGTCCAAGCCTCATGGTGGAATTCGGCGTCGGCTTGAAGTTCTTTAAATTTGGCTTGTGGACTCGACTCCTCGCTACCTCCGGTAAGTGAGAGAATGACGTCGGGGGTTCTCTTCACAACATTGTAGGCGCGCTCGAACTCATCCTCACGTTGCAGCTCTTCGACCTTCTGCCGGCGCATGCGGAGGATCTCAAGGGCCCGCTCCTTGTGCCGATTGTCACTCGCGTCAGCGAGCTCTTGGGCCTGCTGGGCCAGGTCATTGAATTGGTTGCGCTCAGCGTCGTGCAAGATGCCGAGGAAGAGGTTGTAGGTCTGGATGAAGTCGTCGGGATTTTCTGACGCAAACTCTTTGGCCCGCGCGAGCTCCGCCTCGAGACGCTTCCGCGCCTCTTCCTTCGGATCAATCTTCGGCTTCTTGGGCTCATTTTGGACGACGGGCTGTTCGGTCTCGGTCTGAGTGAGGAAGTAGCCGCCGATCGCCGCGATCACCACCAGGACCCCGATCCCGATGAAGAGCGGCGCCTTCGAAGGCTTCTTTATCTGGATCGGACCTGACTCGACTTCTGCGGCAGCTTCGGGTTCGCGCCCCGCGACCTTTCCGGCTCCGCGCTTCCCGACTTTGCCAACTTTGCTCGCCTTCCCCCCAACGGCCGGCCTCGTTGAGCCCTGGTTCCCCTTGGCACCTACTTGAGGGCGGCCACTCGGCTTCGCGGGAGCGGCAGTCTTCTTACCCGGTGCTACCCGACCCTTCGCACCGATCTTCTTGGGCGCTCGACCACTCGCCTTCTTCGCAACCTTCTTGCGGCCCGCGCCCGCGGTGGCTTGCGCCTGTGCACCCTCCTTGGCCGCCGCCTGCTTTGCCTTGATCTTCTCGATGATCTCGGGTTGGCAGATATTGCAGACGATCTTGCCTTGAACCTTAGCCGCCTGCTGGCTCGAAGCTTGTTCGGCGGTTAGCTCGGTACCGCAATACTTACAAGGCATGCTCTGATTGGCTTCTGTTGACATGGGAAACGAGCTCCAACTGGCTGAGGCGAGAGAGAGAAATTGCAACGGATCTCAAGGCCGAAGAACTCAGCGGTAGCTCCGGGGCCCTTCGGCAAAGTGGCAGTAGCAAACCACCCATTTTGTCGATTCAGGACTCCCGGCGCCAGTCCGATTGATCACGAAGTCCGACTCCCGAACGGTCGGGGTCTCTACGAAAGCGATTCGTGCCGGGAGAGGGGGCGCCGGGAGGAACGGCTACTCCGGATTCGAGGAGGGGCGGGGAGTATCCGCGGACGGGGGAAAAAGCTGATCGACGACGACTTCAATTTGCGAGAGCGAGATATAGCCGAGCTGCAGCAAGATCTGTCCGAGCTGCTGGGAGCTCTTGCCTGCCTTTTTGCGATCCCTTTGGATCCCAAGCGCCTCGTCGACCTGTCGCTCGTCGACGAATCCAAGCTCGATAGCTATCTCGCCAAACCGTTTCCGATACCGTTCAGACTCGCTCATCTTCCGCCTTACTTATTCCGCCTGACTCAAGCTCCACCACGACTCGATCTCCGAGTTCCAGGGCGAATTGCGCGGCTGCACTCCCTCTCCCAACGACGAGCTCAAGATAACCGTAGCTCCCGAAAAGAGCTAGTGGCTCACGCGAGCTCGACTCGCCGAAGTGTCGACCAGACCTAAAGATCCCTTTCTCGGGCACGGTCGCCGTGTAATCGGAGTCATCGCTGAGCCGAGGCAGAATGTTTGTGATCGCGTTACCGAAACGATCGAAGTAGAGAATTTCACCCTCGAGCCGGGCTGACGAGTCAGAGCCGAACCAAGGAACGAGTGCAGGTGCGGAACCGCACTCGATCGGAACTGACCCGGTCGACTTGGGAGCGGACTGCGTCCGGTCGAGTTCGGCGGCGATCGGGACCAACGTGTCGCTCCCCCAAAAGGTGCCCC
>CAYZYD010000305.1:0-5687 GCA_964482505.1 uncultured Planctomycetia bacterium
AGGCCGAATGGCTCGCCGAGTTCTCACTCGAACTTTCCGAACAGGACACTAGCTCGCCCTCGCGGTGACCACCGCGAGCGTCAAGCCGAGTAACGTGAAGTCCTTCACGCGGAACGAGGGCCCGTCAACTCAGCCCCAAACTCTCTTCCGAGAATGTTCGAGACAGAGCAGACGAGACACTTCATTCACCCACGCGAGATATCGGGGATCTGCTTTTGGATTCTTTTGGGAGGTCTTGGGGAACGTACGTAGTCGCACGGGATACCGAGGTTTAATGCGACTGACAAAAAGTGGCCGTGCCTCGATTGAACCGGGTCAGCCCAGCAGCGCCCGACCGAGCGCCATGATCCCCTTGGTGGAAGCGCCTTTGAGGCTGTTCTCGATCAGCGAGGCACCGAGTTTGTTGAGAGCGGCTCGGACGTCTTCTCTCTTGAGGCTCCGGATATCCTGGGTCAACAACCCCTTGAGATCGGTATCCTTTGCAATGGCTGCCTTGAGCTTTGAGTAGACCCGACTCGGACTACTCGTCAGTCCATAAAAGTTCAAGACTCCGTGAAGATCGTCGAGAGAGGCGAGCAGGACCTCGCGATTGCGCTCGTAGCGCGGGATTCCGCCGAGTCGTTTGACCGCCTCCTCGAAGTCGGCGCGCTCGCCCGGGTGTTCGATCAGTATTGGGAGCAGCCCGTCGGCGAGATCGCGCTTTCGAGAATTGCGGAGCACCGCTTTAACATTGCGCTCCGTGAAATAATTCTTGATACGTCGTTCGAGACGAAGTTTGCGTCCTTCGCGGGTCGCCCAGCGAGCGGAGGAGTCCCGCCGCAAACTCGCCACCTTCTGCGGGGTAACGCGCAGCAGCTGAGCTACTTCGTGGTTCGAAGCGTTCGGATCGACTGCTCCACTCTTCTCGAGCTCAAAAAATATCAAGAGATCGATCTCCCGCTTGGCCAAACTCTGGAAGCCACCCCGCAAATACTCGGTCAAAAACGAACGAGCGAGGGCTTCGGCTTGTTTTGAGTCGAGCGCCTGAATCAACTGCTCCGACATAAAACCCCTTTGAACGCCCTCTGGATAAGTGTTGCCCGCTTCTCCGAGCGGCGGATTGTAGCGGGCGGCTCAATCGCTGCCCAGCCGTACAAAAACAAAACCGACCCGGGTGCGGAAAGCACTCGGGTCGGTTTCGATCGTGCGAGCTTGCTCATGGCTTAGTTGAGGAGCTGGATGACTCCCTGAGGCAGCGCATTGGCCTGAGCGATCACCGAGAGCCCCGCCTGGTAGAGAACCTGCTGGCGCGACAACTCGGCGGTTTCGGCGGCGAAGTCGAGATCGCGCAGCGTGGACTCACTGGCCGAGAGATTCTCGATGTGCACCGCGAGATCGCGAATCGCGGGCTCGATGTTGTCGTTGACAAACGCACCGATGTAAGCCCGACTCGAAGTGATCTGATCGATGGCCGAATCGATGATCTTGACCGCATTACCGGGATCCTGAAACAGGTCGTTGGCGGAACCCGAGGAGAGTGTCGAGAGAAAGCCGAAGTTCGTCACGCCTCCGGTCGTAGTCGCCGTGCGGCCGAGAACGTTGGTGTAGACGCTCGGCAGACCGATCACCGCTTGATCGGTGGGCGAGGGGTTGTTTGAGAGTTGGAACAAGAGGCCCGAGTTCCGGATCGTGAAGTTGAAAGTTCCAGTTCCGGAGAGCTCCTCCATCTGAATCGTCCCGGTAAAGACATTAGAGACGATCGAGATTGTGTTGCCGACTGACCGGACTCCGACCCCGTTGAGAGTTGCGTCAACGTCGACACCGAAGTCATCGGTAAACTGACCGGTCGAGCTCAGGTTACCACCGGTCCAGGTTCCACCGCCGCCGACCTTTTCGATTCGAATGATCGCTTCGGACCCGAATTCGTCGCTAAAGAGCTGTCCCCCACTCGCGTAAATGCCCGTCGCTCCGCGGAGGATATTCACGGCGTCCGCGAACGCGGTCACGGTCGCTCCCGACGGAATTGTGATGTCCTCGGTCCCCGCGTTACCGGTGACCCGCAAGGTGACCGAGCCCCCCGAGGCGGCGAGCGTCGTACTCGACCCCACCATCGGCATCGTCGCCTGGCTGGCATTCTGAGTGACGAGCAGCGAGAAGGTCGTTTCGGAAGCGCGCTGGTCAAAGGTCACCGAGATCGGTCGAAGGTCGGTAATCTGCGACGCTTGCGAACGGATGTTGAACTGACTCTCGCCGTTTAAGAGATTGCGTGTGGCAAACCGCGTGGTCGCCGCGATTCGGTCGATCGCCTCGAGGGTCTGGTCGACCGAATCCTGCTCGGCCGAGATCTGTTCGTTTGAAGCCCCGCCGGTATTGAGCGCGTAGATCGCGCTTTCGCGCAGCTGTATCAGTAGTGCATTCACCTCGTTGAGCGCGGCTTCCGCGGTATTGAGCAGATTCGAAGCGTTCTGCGCGTTTTCCGTCGCTTGTTCGAGGCTCGAGATTTGCGCACGCAACTGCTCCGAGATCACGAGGCCGGCGGGATCGTCGGCGGCGCGATTGATCCTGAGACCCGTCGACAGCCGTTCGAGTGAACGCTGCAGCATCTGATCCGAAACCCCGGTGTTGCGCAGCGCGCGCACTGAAGGGATGTTGGTGTTGATCCTAAGACCCATCGGAGACCTCCGTGTTCAGCTTGACTTTTGGGCTGACCTTGATCGGGCGACTGGAAGGCTTGGGGTTTTTCGCCTTTTGCTTTCGACTCTTGAGTCGCTTTTCGACTTCCCCGTCGAGGAGAGCTTGGGCTCCCGCGAGGCCCGCCCCGGCGACCTCGAGCGCGGCTCGGTTCGCCTTTTCGATTTCTATGTAGATCTCTTGCCGGTGCACTGGAACTTCGTGGGGTGCATCGATACCAATCCGCACCCGATCGCCCCGGATGTCGAGCACCCGAACCACGATGTCATCCCCAATCCGAATCTCTTGGTCGGTCGATCGAGTTAGGACGAGCACGATAGACCTCCTTCTTGGGGATTGTTAAAGATCGGGACCTTGGTCGAGTACTCCTCAGAAGCGAGGACAAATTGGAACCCGAGCCGTTCGATCGTATTGATCACCAGGGGGCCCTGGAGATTCGCGGTGATCTGACGCGGATCTTCGGGCACCACGAGTATCACGCAGACCAGCCCGTCTTCCTCTTGTTCGATCCTGAGCGCGTCCTGCTCTTCAGAACTCAGCGAGACTCGGTAGTCGGGAAAGAAGATCTGCGGCTCGCAGACAACAAAGGCGAGGGCGGGATCGTTGACCGATTGCAACCAGAAGAAGGGGCCCTCCGCCTCCTCTTGGTGGAGAAAGACGAACTGACTCGCATCGGGTATTCCGACGAGACCCCGGGGAAAATCGATCACTCGCTCGGTCGGAACGCAGACTTCTCCAAACCTCAAGGTTTGAAACTTGATCAACTCAGTAGTCTGGGCTCCGGTCACCGGAGTCTGCTCCTCCATGGCTATCCTTTCCTCCGCGACAACTCTCTGGGTTTTGCTCAAGCCGCCCACGGGCACCTAAGCTCCTTAAGTTAAGAAGTCCAGGAGCGTCGGCTGCACGAGGCTCGAGGCCGTGCGCAGCGCCGCTTCGTAAACACGTTGTTGCTGTTCAAACTCGACGATTGCCTCGGCGAGATCGGTATCGCCTTCTTGCGAAACCAGTACTTCAAGCTCAAAGGTCTCGAGCTCGACCCGTGATTGACTCACTTCAAGTCGCCTAATCTGGGTTCCGACTTCGGCGCGCGTTTGCAACAAGCTATTCTCGGCGTCGTCGAGAGCCGAAATCGCGCTCGTGATCAGGGCTCGATCCGAAGTCGACAAGCCTTGATTGAGTTGCACCAATCCGTCGAACACGCTCGTCAACCGGACTCCCCCGGGATTCAAACTACTACCGTCGATAACGCCACCGACGCCCACTCCTTCGATCCCGAGACTTGAAGCCGTAAACGAACCGATGAGCGGACTGACGGTAAAGTCCTCGCTGCCAGTCGTGTTGTCGGTGAGCTCGAGGCTGGTGTCTGAGGCATCGAGAGTGACGGTTAAGCTCCCATTGTTGTCGGGGTGGTCTTCGATGAGCTCGACGATATCACCGAGCGTCGTCGCGCTCTGAATCTCGATGTCTAGAGTCGTCCCGTCGGCGAGTTGAATTCGAAAGTCGGTCTGATCGCTCTCGAAGATTCCGCGGCCCCCATTGAGTTGGTCGAGCGGAAGATCGGCGGGGGGCACAACCCAGCCGAGCTCCGCGGCCGTGCTGCCGCCGAGCTCTTCGACGCGAAACTCCGCGCCGGCGACGCGAGACCTGAGGTTCAAACTCTGGCCGTCAGCACCAATCTCGGCCACGAGCCCCAACCCGGCCGATTCGAGTTCGTTCAGGAGTTGTTCGACGGTGGTCAGACCCGCGAACGAAACATCGGCGGTAATAGAACCGTTGGTGACGCGAACCCCTGAGAGGTCGAGACCCGCGCCGCCGCGTAGTTCGGAAAGCGGCGTCGTGGGACGGAGCGCGGGATTGACATCCCCCCCGGTCACGAGCGCGCCTTGGTTGACCCCGTCGATACCGAGGTCACGAGCCGTGGTGTGACCATTGACATCGAGCACGTCGAGATTCGCTCCCGGCTTTTCGATCTCGATGCCGTTCTGCGCGGCGTTGACTCTCGCCACGGCAAAACCGGTCGCGTTGATACGATCGACGACATCTCCGATAGTCTGCGCGCCCGTGAGGTCGACCGTGATTTGCGAAGTGTTGTCGCGCAACTCAATCTCCGCGACATCGATCCCGCGCCCACCCGAGAGATCTTCGAGGCGGGTCGAAAGCGTGACGATCGGGTCGAGATCCGCGCGGCCGACAATTTCACTCGAAAGACCGCCAAAGGCTCGGGCACCGTCGATCGCGTCTGCGAAAAAGAGGCCGTTGCCGATCTCGACGGGCGCCTCGATCTCGTCGCCGCGGTAGACGATGAAATTGCCCTCGCGCACAAACGGAGGCTCCTGGACGAGGCTTCCCCCAAACAGATAGCGATCGCCAAATTGACGATTGGCGAGGGCGACCGCTTCGTCGATGAGAGCGGAGATCTCGACCGCGGCACTCTCGCGCGCGTCGGTTGTCGTCGAATCATTGAGCAGCTGCAGCCCCGTATCGCGCGCCTGGCGGATGATCTCGTTGAGTTCGTCGAGGGAAGACTCGGTGGCTGACAGACGAGAGGAGGCGAGATCGATGTTCGAGCTGAACTTTACATTGCGCTCGATCTGACGCTCCCAGGTCAGCAGGCGACGGACCGACAGGGGCGCATCGGAGGGCCGGCTGTACTTTCGGCCAGTCGCGATCTGTTCTTGAAGATCGGCGAGCGAGGAGAGATTGGTCCGCAGCTGCGAGAGGATGGTCCCCGACTTGGTAAACTCAGGCAGTCGGAAGTTCATCGGTTGGAGTGTCACGACCTAATCCCCTTACACCGAGTTGATGAGCGTTTCGAGCAAGCGATCGACGATATCGACGAATCGAGCCGCCCCTTGATAAGCGCGTTGGTACTGGATGAGATTGATCGCCTCTTCGTCGATATTGACGCCGGAGAGCGCATCGCGCTGGTTCTGAGCGGAGAGCTGGATCGCCTCCTGGTTGTTGCGCAGCTCGCGAGCTTCAGCCCCGGCGCCCCCGCTCTCCCCGACAAAAGCCTC
>CAYZYD010000306.1:0-5684 GCA_964482505.1 uncultured Planctomycetia bacterium
GGTCTCGAATTCTCGACCTCCCGCATCGAAAGCAGTTTTTCAACGGGCTGCTAGACTGCGTCGAGCAAACCAGTGAGCCGCTCGTATCCGTGTAGTTATCACTCGTTCTTTACAAGATTACTCGGAGCCCGTGCCAGTCGATTCAGTTCTATAGTGCATAGTGCACTCTCGATGTGTTACTTCTGATCCGAATTGTCTCAGTAACACAGGTAACGTCATCAGATCGAATTGAGAGAGAAGCTTTCAGGCTTTCAGCCCATAGCTCTCTGATAGGGGTAGGCTGAGTGATCGGGAGGTTCACCAAGGTCCGATCCCGACTCGATACCGGCCTTAAAAAACGACGCCCTTCTTTACTAGTTCAGCGAAATGGTGCGCGCAGTGGTGTTGACCCATTTTGTAAACATGTTTTTCAAAGAGCTCACCCTCCTCACCCGGGTAGTCCTTGCCGTCTTGATCGTCACCCCAGTGGACGAGCTCATGAAGGATCGTCGCCCCGATTGTCATTCGCAGAACCTTGTCGCCCTTCGACGCTTCGAATTTTTGAACCAGCGACTTGTGCAGTCTGAGTTCATTCGACTTGCTGTTAGGCGTGAATTCACCGCAGGCTTGGTTGAGCGTGGTGACTTTGACCACCGGTGCGGTGCCATACTTTAGGCTTGTTTGAAGATCTTTCTTCTGGATTTGCCCATATTTCTTAAGGGCATTGGAGATTCTCGGGATCTTCCCAACCTTGGGGAGGTCGTTCTTCATGTAATAGTGAAGTTTTGGATACTTCTTCTCGTCAGCGGCTGACAGTTTCATCGCAGCTCCTTTCTCGGCTAAGTTATGGTTCTTAAGGACTCCATGTGGGGAGTATCGAGAAACCGATCGGGAGTACCGTCCACGGCGGCGATCAGTCCCTTCTGCATCTTCAGGCCGACCCAATCCCCCGGAACCAAGAAGCGCAGTGCCCGTAACCCATGCGTGAACAATTCCGCATTCTGCTTATTGTCTGACGGTGATCTTGTTAGGTGAGACGCTGAGTTGGCTGATATTTGATCGACCATGTATCACGGTGGCGAAGTCGTGGGCTGCTACCTCGGAGGGCTCGTCTGGCGTATACCGAGGTCGGCCGCCTCTTCCGGGCGAGCGAGGGACGTGGCACTCGGTTGAGCTGACCGGCGTAGTCGAATGCGAGAGAGATTTTTCAAATTCGCCGTCCCCTTTCGGTGTTGTCTTGACAACTAGTCCAGAAGCGCGCCAAGAGTCCCCTCCGTTTTCGAGGGGGCGCGCGCGGGGCCCGGATCGCCCGTGGTGGTGGTCGCAACTCGAAAGCTCACTGAAGGCTATGAAGTACTCAATCGCCGTGTTCTCCGCTTGTCGTTCTCTTGCGATTCTCACAGCGCTCGCCGCTCCCGCGAGCAGTCAGGGCGTGCCCTTTGAGGAGGGTGCGAACGGTCTCTTCGTCGGGCACAGTTTCTTCGTACCGGTTGCGGCGTTGTTCAATCAGATCGCTGTCGACAGCGGCTTTGTGGACCACGAGTTCGCCACGGTCTTCGGACCCGGCCCGGCCGGGTCACCGGGTGAGCTCTGGGACAACCCGACCACCCAGGGTCAGATCGACGCTATGCTCGCTACCGGTAGCGTCGAGATCTTTGGCATGACGTCGTTCAGTCCGATGAACAGTGCGTACGAGGACTTCGCCCAGTGGATCGATCTGGCGTTGTCGTATAACTCCGACACGGTGATCTTTATCGGCCAGCCCTGGGCGCCGGCGGGTCCGAACCTTCCGACCGCGACGTTTGACCAGACGACCGAGGAGATGGGCGAGGCGACCTTCGCCATCGTCTCAGAACTCCGCACGGCCTACCCGAGTGCTAAGATCGAGTTTCTCAACTACGGTAAAACTGGGCCGTTGATGAAGGCGGAGTTCGAGGCGGGTACGCTGCCCGACATCGAGGTGCTCGTCGGTCTGGGCGATAACGCCCTTTTCGCCGATGGCGCGATCGGACACGCGGGCCTCATGATGACCGAGCTCTGCGCGCTGTCGTGGCTCAACCATCTCTACGGCGCCGAACTCTCAGAACTCACCTACACGGATTGGGATTCGGACGTTCAGTCGATCGTCGACGAAGTCATGAACTTTAATGTGCAGTACCTCCAAGGCCCTTCATGTGGCTGCGTTGCGCGGCGCGGTGATGTTAACAACGACAACGCACTAAACCTCGTCGACGCGATCGCGCTCCTCGACTTCCTCTTCTCGCAGGGAATCGAACCGGCGAGCTGCCTCGAGGTGGGAGACCTCAACGCAGACGGCGCGATTAACCTCACGGACCCGATCCACCTGCTCTCGTATCTGTTCTCAAACGGCGCGCCTCCAGTGGCCCCCGGCTATCCGAACGCAGAGTGCCTCTCGCAGTAGTTTTGGTTGGGGTTACTGCTTCCTCCCACTTGAAAGTGCGGTCATGGCGACAGCGAATGCAAAGTCCCTCTTTGAGATCCTGATGCGTGAGAACGCCGACATGTTGCTCGCCTACTTGCGCACTTCGGTCCGCGATCCCCACTCGGTCGACGACCTGTTCCAGGAAGCGATGGTCGTCGCGTGGCGACGGATCGGCGACTACGACCGGTCAAAGCCATTTGGGAGCTGGCTTCGCGGGATCGCCTCGAAGCTGGTCCTCGCGCACTACCGTAAGCGTCAGAAGAGCCCCGTCGCCCTCGACGAGGCGTCGCTTGATTGGCTCGATGGCCAATTCGAACGCGTGGGTGCCGTACCCGGCGACACGCTCGCTCAAAAGCTCGAAGCGCTGCACGATTGCGTGGCCGCGCTTCCCGAGCCGCAGCGCTCGACGATCGAAGATCGCTATTTCAAAGGGCTCTCGCTCGCCGAAATTACCGAGCGAATCGAAGGGTCTCTCGAAGCGGTGAAGAAGAGACTGAGCCGCGCCAAGCTTCGCCTCGAGCAGTGTCTGGACCGTAAGCTTCCCCAATTGGAGCAGTCATGAGACCCGATCCGTCGACCGCCCCCGAAGAACTACGAGCTAACTGGACCGCCTCCCTGCTCCAAGCGCTCACCCCGCAGAGTGAACTGCACGCCCGCGCGCTCGTGACCCGCGGAATGGCGGAGCTGGACGCGGCGCCGCGGTCAACAAATGTCGTCCGCGTGACGCGGTTCCGGCTGCGCTTGGCGCTTCGCGCAGCGATCCTGTTCGTCGCGATCGTCGGTCTGATCTTCGTGGTCCAGAAAACGCCGGCCGTGAGTGCAGCCGCAATCGTCACTCGAAGCCTCGAGCGCTCGCTCGAAAATGTCGGTCGCCATTACGTGGCTCAAAACACCACGCGCCTCGGGACACGATCAATAGAGGTGCGTGCCGACGTCTACACAAAGGGACCGAACCAGCTCGCGATCCGCATTCAGCTACCTTTTCTTCCACAGCCTTTATGGTTCGGGCGAAGCGGAAACGATGCGTGGCTGGTTCCGCCAAGAGGGCCGGTCTTTGTCGGCGACGCGGAAGATCTCGATCACTGGTCCGACGACGATCTCTCTCCCCGAGATCTCCAACTTCCCGATATGCTGAGCAAGCTGCGCAACTCCTATTCGCTGGTCGCGTTGCCCGACGAGACTCTCGAGACCGCCGACGGTCCACGACGCACACTGAGGGTTCGGGGTGAGCGGAGCCGATCCGCGACTTCGCGCCACCCCGACCGCATCGAAGTCTGGATCGACGCCGAATCGGGACTCGCGCTTAAGATCGTCGCCGATTGGATTCTCGCCGAAGGCGAGTCGGGCCGGGAATCGCTGATAGTCGAGTACAAAGAGTCGACCGAACTCGACGAAACATTCTTTACACCCGAAGCCCATGGAGCTGGCGACCGAATTCGCCAACCGTTTCCTCACACCGGGCGGCGAAGATAGCCGCGAGTACTTTCGAGTGCAGAACGCCGGCTTCCGATTTGGATCGTCTTACGACCGAGAGCTGTCTGTTCGACAAGACGTGCTCAACGCATAGCTTCTCAAGCCCGCGGACTTTTTTGAACCGACGGCGAGATCTATTGGTGCACCATCGTCAATCTGCGCTATTAAGGGCATTGAGCGGTGCTACACGGGAGAGACGCCGAGGCAGATCCGCAACCGGGATAGGGGGAGGCCGGTGCGGGCCCACCGAGGAAGAGCGTCTGAAGCGCGAACAGAACGTCGTCGAGATCGACATCGTCATCCGAATCGACATCGGCAGCCGCGTCGCAGTCGAGGTCGCGAATTCCAAACAACATTTGGAGAGTTTGGATCGGGTCGCTGAGGTCGAAGACTCCATCGGCTGAAGAGTCACCTCGAATAAAAGCAGCAGTCGAACCGGCACTCGAGAAGGAGTCCACAATTCGAACTTCGATTGAACTGTCAAAGTTGAGAGGAGGAGTGCCGTTCGGATCGACTGCAGCAATGGAAGCGACGCGATCGAACTCCCGAGTGTACCAGATGTAGGTCACCGAGTTAATCGTCAGCGTACTCGATGAGTTTTCGGTTCGACACGCACTCGGAGGCACTCGACCGAACCGAGGCCGGGCAAGATCGCAGTTCCCCAAGCGTCGACGACACCCGTCGTTTCCACCGAGTTCATATTGCCAAGAAATGACAACGTTGAACTGGCGCCCCAGCTCGCTCCGAGCTCTAGCGGCAGCACGATCTCAATATCGTAAGGATCGAAAATAAACTCGCCAAAAACAAAGTCATCGTATGAACCGTACACCCGTCGCTCACCTGAGACAACCGCGTCGTAGAGCCAGGTCGGTCCGGGAATACCATCAACACGAACTGCTCGTTGCGAGTTGGGGAAAATCAGTTGCCCGTCGTGCGCTCCGTCGGTGGTCTCGACACATGAGAAGTTTCGCGTCGGAGGAGGAGTGGGGGCAGTGCTCAGAAGCGCTTCGAAGTCCCAAGTCTCGGGGCCGCCGCTGCTCGCGGCGGTAAAGGCGGCGACGCCGGTCGGACTCTGAATCACGCGATCGGTCCATGAGTCGCCGATCTGCGCGAGGTCATCGGCTTCGATGGTAATCTGCGCGCTCGCAATGCTTATAGCCACAAGCCAGAGAATCAGAGAAAGAGAAGACGGGTACCGAGACATGAGAACACTCCTGAAAGGTGATCGGCTTTAAACTTGTAGCTCTCGGGACGACGGGCCGAGGCTTTACTGACATCCGCGAGGGGTATATATCACCCATGATAAGTACGCGGCTTGGAGAGCCCACAAGAAAGTTTGAGACAATCCTTTTTGTAGATTTCTAAGAGGGGCCACCGGGGAGCAACTTACCCGAAGAATGCTTGAAGTTTGGCGTGGGTGATATTGAAGTGCCTGGACGTCCGCGGGATCGCGTCGGCTGTGTCGACACTTTGCATGCGAACGGCGAGAGCTTCACCTTGTGTCATTCTCGCCAACTCGTCACGATAAGAGCGGTGAACGAAGGCTTACGGGTATAAACCCCCTCCGGGCGAGGAGACCGACTCTGATCTCTAAGGATAGTCGCGCCGAGCGATATCGAGAATTACTCCTGACGATCTTCGAACTCCCCGAATCCGAGCGATTCGGAGCCCTCGACGAACTCTGTCGAGATGATCTCGATCTGAGGTCGGAGCTGAGAGCCGATCTTGAGAACATCGTCGAGCTCGATAACGACGAGTTCGACCGGCAGCTATCTCATACCGACGAGGC
>CAYZYD010000307.1:0-5680 GCA_964482505.1 uncultured Planctomycetia bacterium
CTCGAATTCTCGACCTCCCGCATCGAAAGCAGTTTTTCAACGGGCTGCTAGGGCTTCCGGGGGGCGACGTCGCTAGTTTCGCACTTGATGCCGGTTGGGAGCGCCCGCGAAGCGGCCAGAATGTTGGGGTAGTGGCCTGGTTGGACCAACATCACGGCCTCACAAAGAAATGACTTTGCAACGGGGTGCTGGTAACAACGAATTGCGGAGCGGGGCACGAAGGTCCAGGACCGATTTTCAGCCGCCCCCTTCCCCGAAGTCCCAACTCCTTCGCGCAACTGGGCGGGGAGAGCCTTCAACCTCTGGATATCCGGACGCGCGCGTGCTACTAATCTTCCGCTGCGTAGATGCCCTCTATGGAACCCAAACAGAGCCCCGCCGTCCCCATCATTAAGGTCAGTCGATCCCTTGTCCGAACCGGAACCGCCGAGTCACGCAGGCCTGAGGGTGGGCACCTATCGAAGCCTATTCGTTCGACTCGCCTGGTTGTTACCACTCGGGCTCCTGCTCTTTTTGCTGCCGAGTGGCGATCCGCCGCGACTCGCTGAGCTCGTCTGCGATCGCCTGGTGAAGGATGAGCTCGTGGCTGGCTGGGACCAGTCGATATCGAGTCATTTCGCGCCCGAGATCTCACCCTGGCGGCGCTTTGAGTCCTTTTGGCGAGGAGACGAAGTGCTTCCTCAGCCGCCAGCTTTCAAACTCCCGGTTCATATCACAACCGTCGAGGATTCGAGCTCTTCAAATCGCCGCTGGAATCGCGCTCGTCTCCAAGCTGAGATCGAGGCTGCGTCGAGACTCAGTGTCTCTCCAGACGATCCTCAGGCAATTCCTTTTGGGTTGAGGGTCACCGAGTCTGACCGGGGATTTCGAGCCGAGCTGATACTTCCCAACAATCTGGAGCTTCCTCAGGAAATCGAAGCTGTCAGAGAGACGTTGCCATTGCGAGCGGCCAGCCAAACTCCGAACCAATTCGGACTGCTCCCCGCCTTGGTCGCGGTGGTCGGCGCCTTGATCCTCCGAAACGCCCTTCTCGCTCTTCTCCTGGGAGTCTTGACAGCTGGCTTTCTACTCGCCTCGAACCTCCGCGAGATTTTCGGCGAGTCCTTCCGGTTGCTGGTCGGCACCCTCTGGGAAGTCGACGGAGGAACTCCGAACAATTTTAATGTCGCGATTGTTCTCTTCGTGCTCTTCCTCGTCGGAATGATCGGGATCATTATTCGCTCCGGCGGGGTTCAGGGCATCGTCGAGCTGATTACGCGACGTTCACGCGGCGGACAAGCGACGCGTATTTCAACTGCGCTTCTCGGGCTCTGTGTTTTCTTCGACGACTATTCAAATTCAGTCATCGTCGGTTCGTCGATGCGACCGCTCTCCGACCGTTTTCGAATCGCGCGCGAGAAACTCGCCTACCTAATCGACTCGACGGCGGCCCCCGTGGCCGGAATCGCGATCTTCTCGACCTGGATCGGATACGAGGTTTCGCAGTACGCCGTCGCCTTTGAGGGAGTCGGCGCCGAAGAGGAAGCCAAACAGGCCTATTCTATCTTCCTAGCGACGATCCCGTTTCGCTTTTACTGTCTGCTCACTTTGCTATTTGTTTTTGGGAACGTCATCTTTAATCGAGATTTCGGACCGATGCGCGCCGCGGAGCGTCGTGCACAGGAGACCGGCGATCTCAATCGACCCGGAGCTCGGCCGCTTACAAGTCGCAACTTTTCGCTTTTGACCCCGGTTCCGGGCGTCAAGCCGAGCCTATGGCGAGCGCTCCTTCCGATCGCTAGCGTCATCGCGAGTATGCTTGTCGGATTTTGGGTGGTGGGGCAGGGCTTTCCGAAGTTCCAGGCCGAGGGCTTTGCGTCGCTAACGTTGAGGTCTCTCTCGGATATGCTCGCAACCGACTTTCAAATGCAGGTCGCCGTCGTCGCTTCCTGCGTGGGAGTGCTGTTGGCATTGTCGATGTCGATTCCCGTCATCGGACTGCGCGAGTGCGTTCGCGGATTCTCAGTCGGCTTTAAGAGCTTGGGAGCCGCCATCTCGATTTTGATCTGCGCGTGGGCCCTCGCGGCCGGGTGCCAGGACCTCCACACGGGTGAGTACCTGGTGGCTGCGGTGGGGGAGAATCTTCCGATCGAGCTTACTCCCGTGATCTTCTTTCTACTCTCGTGCATTATCGCGTTTGCGACCGGCACCTCCTGGGGGTCTATGGCTATTCTGATGCCGACCCTTATCCCGATCTGCTACCAAGGGCTGGTAGCAGAAGGCATCGAACCGACCGATTCTCATGTCCTCTACTTGGCACTCGGTGCGATCCTCGAGGGCTCCATCTTTGGAGATCACTGCAGTCCGATATCCGACACTACGGTGCTCTCCTCGGTCTCAGCCGGCGCCGACCACCTCGACCATGTAAAGACTCAGATTCCTTATGCGCTCACCACGATGGGAGTCGCCATCGCCTTTGGCTATCTCCCCGTTGCCTATGGCTGGTACGGGCCGGGTTTCGCCGTCCTCTTCGGATCGATCGCACTCGTCACCCTTCTGTTTGGAATCGGTCGTCCCACGGGAAGCTTCGACCCGAACCAGGGGGCCGCGGAGGTCACGCATGAAACCCGATCCTGAAGAGCCCTTGAGAAGGCCACTCGCTGCCGAACTTGCCGAGAAATCTCAGCAACCTTTTCGTATTTGGTTGCGTGGCCCGAGTGGTTGGATCGCGCTCAAGTTCTTCTCCCTCTGGCTTTTGGAATGGTGCCTGAGCGGATTTAAGCTGATCGATTTCCTGGTCCGTAAACGAGCGATTCGAGAAGAGATGGCCCAGCTTATCTCGAGAGGTTACGCTGAAGATAACGCTGCAGAACGCGAGCCATGAGATTCGATCAACCGCCTACGGGAATGCGACGATGAACCATTTACTTTCTGATCTTGAGACTGCCGAGAGCGTAAGAGCCGGGCGACTCAGCCGACAAATCTATCTCGCCCTCACAATGCTAGTCGTCGCAACCTTGAGCACGAGTTGCTCGACTTCTCGCGGTGGGGGACGATTTGAGGACGGTCTGAAAGACTATTTCACCTGGGCACTCGATTCGACTCCTTCCTCTAGCGCCTCGACCTATTTCGCCCTCCTCAAAGAACCCAAGTCAACGCAGAATGATCTTTCGCTGATTACTAGGTCCACAGTGAATGAGGGAAATCTAACGACGGTATTCGATGCGCTCTTCTTCACTTTCCTCGGCCCCTATTCCTTGAAAGACTGGAATTCCCTGGTTGACCTTTGGAATCTGTAGGATGCTCGCCCCAGAGTTTCGTTATGTTGTGAACGCTCGGGAAGGGATTCGCTGGCCGAAATAATTGAGTTATCGATCCATGCGGACCAGTAATTGGGTGGCTGCTATAGAGTCGGTGAACCATAATGGTCGCAGGTCAGCCCCTGGTGCTGGACGGCTCCACCCCGAAGTTTTTCCCGAGTTTACAGTCGAATTTTCCAATCTCGATCACCAGAAAGTGAGAGGAATGTGCTGAGCCTTAGCGAGTTGACCGAGCGCGCCGAGCCCGGCTCAAAGGTCCTGGTCCGAGCCGATCTCAATGTGCCGCTCAGTGCGGTGGGTGAGACCGTTCAGGTCACTGACTCGACACGAATCGACGCCTCCTTACCGACAATCCAGACACTCCTCGACCGGAAGCTCTCAGTCGTGCTCTGCTCTCATCTCGGTCGTCCCCAGCCAGCCGAGAACCCGGCAGATTGGGAGCCGGAGTACAGCCTGAATCCCGTCGCAAGAATTCTATCGGACCGTCTCGGACAGCTGGTGGAACTTATCGGGGCACCCGTCGGCAGCCCAGAGCTCATCGATAGAGTTGAGCGTCTCGAGCCCGGCGAAGTCGTTTTGCTCGAGAACATTCGCAACTATGTCGGAGAGAAGAAGGGGGGTTCGGAATTCACTCAGCAGCTCGCCGCGTTAGCGGATTACTTCGTCAACGACGCCTTTGGCACGTGCCACCGCGCCCATGCTTCGGTCTCCAAGGTTGCCGAGCATCTCCCGGCTTACGCGGGTCAACTCGTCTTTGCTGAGGTCAAGGCACTTCGAGAACTCAGGGATCATCCTGCGCGACCATTTTGGGTGGTTTTGGGCGGAGCCAAGGTTTCGGATAAGCTCGGGGTAGTCGCCGAACTGCTTCCCAAGGTCGACGGTTTCGTGATCGGCGGAGCGATGGCGAATACATTCCTGGCCGGGCTCGGGGTGCCTGTGGGGAACTCCAAAGTCGAGGAAGACCAACTCGAGGGTCTCCGGGCGCTCGTCAATCAAGACTCTGGTACAGAATGGGTTTTCCCGGCCGATTTTGTGAGTGGTGACGCGCTCGACGCTCGAGAAACCCGCGTAATCAAGAGAGGTGAAAAACCCCCGGCGGGCCATTCGTTCTTCGACATCGGGCCGGAGAGTTCCGCGCTGTTCCGGGATAAGCTCGCCTCGGCCGCTACCATTTTTTGGAACGGACCGATGGGGGTCTTTGAGCAGGAAGCTTACGCCGCCGGCACCCGAGAGGTGCTCGACGGTATCGCGAATAATCCGGGGCATACGGTCATCGGCGGCGGCGATTCGGCCGCCGCTGCTCGCAAGTTTGGGCGCGAGAACGAGATCACCCATATCTCCACCGGTGGGGGGGCATCCCTCGAGTTCTTAGAGGGCAAAGAGCTGCCGGGCATTGTCGCACTCGAGGAAGCTCAGAAGCGGACCTGAGATTGGGTGGATTCGTCACGATTATTCAACTCACCCTGATCGCCGAGTTCGCTCTCGGCTCGTCGCCCGGAGGTCTCCCGAACTGCGGGGCACTCGCATGCTACTGGAAACTCAAGCGCACTATTGGGCGCTGGCAGAGCACACTGTTTCCGCTCTCGGTCGCCGGCTACGACCTCAGGCTTCTCGCGGTCCTCGCTCTCCTCGAGCTTCTCAAGTAGCTCAAGAAAGGGCTCGCACCACTACCCGGGGTCGAGATACACTCTCTGTTTGGCCATAGCCCACTGAGACTTAGCACAGGACTCTAAGCCCGAGAACAGAGATCGACGCCCGAGAGCCAAGAGCTTTACCCGAGAACAAAGTTCGCCGCACTTGCCGAGCAGGAATTGACTTTTGACTGACTCCCTTCACAAAGTCTACATCAAGAAGATCATCGGCCCGACCTCGAATAGCGCGGCGGTTCTCCTCGGAAATGACGCGAAGACTTTCGTTGTCTTTATCGGCTTCTACGAGGCAGCCGCGCTGATGCGCGAGTTGAAGTCACAACCACCCGTGCGACCGCTCACTCATGATTTGCTCCAGTCGGTATTCCTCGGCTTTGATATCGCGATCCGACAGATTGTTATCTCGAAGATCATCGACAACGCCTTCTGCGCAACTTTGATTTTGGAGCAGAAAGTCAACGAGAAGAATGGTGAGTGGATTGGCCGACGCAATGAAGTTCGGATCGATGCTCGACCGAGCGATTGCCTGGTGTTGGCTCTCAAAAACAACGCGGAGATCTTCGTCACCGAAGAGGTGATGTCGCAAGTTCAAGATTTTTCGGAGCTGGCTTCTCAAGAATCAGCAGGAGCCACACAACTCAAAGACGTTATTCTCGAGCCAGGACTCCCGGAAATCACCGGGAATCCACTGGAGATCAACCCTGACCTCTTCAAGGAGGCTCAGGAAGCCGC
>CAYZYD010000308.1:0-5653 GCA_964482505.1 uncultured Planctomycetia bacterium
GGCTAGATTGACGACATCCGAAAACGCTACGTTCTACAGCCAACCGCGCGACCAGACCTTGTAGGTCCAAGACGGCGTTGCTGTGCCGAGGTCTTCACTAAAGGGTCCGAACAGAAGTGAATAGGTGTATCCGAGGGTTAGGGGGACCGCGACGGCGACTCCCACTGCGATCAAGGATTCTTTCTCGCAGGGGACCGATTGTAGATAGAAGCCGCCGGGGGCGAAGTCCTCCACAACATGGACGGCGTCTTTCGCGGCCGTAACCAAGCTCAGTCCGAATCGAACGGGAAGGGTGGTCAAGTTGAGCAAGTTGCGGCCGCTGCGTTCGAGCGGCGAAGGTCCGGGATTGAGAGCGCGACGAGTTTGGTGATTGATATACGCATAGTGGCTGCGGTAAGGGTCTTCGGAGCGGCGGTATTCGCAGACGAGCCAACCCGAATCCGAGTGCAGAGAGACCGTGAGCGGAGGACCGCTCTTTGAGTAGACTCCCGACGCTCGCAACTCCCGTCTCCAATAGTCTCGAGTGTACTCGGCGTGGGGGACGCTCTCGGTGTCGATGTCGAGAGTGATGCTGTGGTTTCCAAGACGTGGGGCCACCTCCGCATACTGCTCCTGCACGATCTGTTGATAACTTGGCGGGACGGATTGGCAGCCTAGGGTGAGTGCCCAACTCGCGGCGAAGAGCAGAGTGATACGCAAGTCCCAGATACGCAAGTCCCAGTACCTTTCCCGGAAGCCCAATCGAAGTCTCAGAGCGGCGGGATAGAGAAGAAGGGCGTGATCACAGGCTTCGGTTTTTTAGCGTTTCTCTTTGTTGCCTCGCGACATCGGATCCCCTCTGAGGCGGGAACCCGAAGCCCACGGTAGAGCGACGCGTAACTTGTACCAAGCTCGAGCAAGCCGCAGTATGAGGCGGTAGTCAGAACAGGAGAGAGAGTCTTAAGCTCCGTTTGCGGTAGCTTTTGGAGTAGGAGCAGCATCCCGAACCGCCGAGTTCGAGGCAGGGAAGAGACCATGTCAAAACGTGAGTGGTACGAAAAGGGAACCCTGAGGTCGCTGATCGATCTTTTGCGTATCCGATCGAGGATGCGGCAGAAGAACCTCTACAGCACCCAGCCCGAGTTTCAGCAGAAGAGCTCTCATTCCCCCCAAATCCCTGAGCACTATCTCAAGGCTCGCTCGGTGACGGGAGAGTACAACGACCTCAACTGCCCCGAGATGGGAGCGATCGGAAAGCGCTTCGGGCGAAACGTCCCGTTGAGTCGAGCTTATCCAGAATCGGGCGAGGCTCTCCTGAGCCCCGATCCGAGGCTCGTGAGCCGCAAGTTGATGACCCGCCGGGAATTTATCCCCGCGCAGCAGATCAACGTGCTCGCCGCCGCCTGGATCCAGCTTCAACAGCACGGTTGGTTCAACCATCTCGACGACGAGAAGCCGCTCGCTCGTGCCGACCTCCTCGACCCCGAGGACCGTATCGATCTCGAGCTTGCCGATGACGACCCCTGGCCCGCGGCCGAGCCTCTGCCCGAACCCGGGGCCTTTTCGGGGGAGTGCCGGGCGGAGCAGTTTCGACCTCTGCGGATCCCAAAGACCCCGCGCGACCCCAACCCGCCAGCTGAAGAGCTCCCCCCGACCTACGTGAACACGATGAGCCATTGGTGGGACGCTTCGCAGATCTACGGCTCCTCAGAAAAACGGCTGCGTTCATTGCGCTCGGGAATCGACGGCAAACTCAAGGTTGGACCCGAGGGCGGGCTTCGGTATAGCCCCAAATCCACCCCTCCCGAAATTCCTTGCGTCGGTTTTCGAGACAATTGGTGGATCGGGCTCGCGCTCCTCTACGAGGTTTTCATCCGCGAGCACAATGCCATCTGCGACCACCTCAAGTCGCACTATCCCGACTTAGACGACGACGAACTCTTCGAAAAGGCGCGACTCGTCTTGAGTGCTCTCCTCGCCAAGATTCACACGGTCGAATGGACCCCGGCCCTCCTCAAAACTCCCGCTCTCGAAATCGCGATGAAGGGTAACTGGTTTGGGCTCAAACGAGATCGAAGACCCTTTTATCGCCATGTGGTCAGCCGGGTGGGCCAGCTTCTCGATCGATTGCGGTATTCCGGGGAGACGAGCGAGGCCTACCACGGGATTCCCGAGACCGACCCCGATCACCACGCCGCGGAGTTCTCGATGACCGAAGAGTTCGCCGCGATGTACCGCATGCACCCACTCATCCCCGATGACTTTGAGTTTCGGTCCCTCGTTGACGACCAGCCACTCATGACCAAAAACCTTTTTGAAGTTTCGGGGAAGGAGACCAAGGCGGTGCTCGAGCAACTGGAGCTCAAGGATCTCGCCTACACTTTTGGCACCGACCACCCCGGGGCCTTGAGACTCCACAACTACCCCCGCTTTCTGCAGAATCTCAAACGCGATAACGGCGATCGGTTTGATCTTGCCACGATCGATATCTTGCGCGACCGCGAACGCGGCGTCCCGCGGTACAACGACTTTCGCGAACTCGTGCACAAGCCTCGCCTCGGTTCCTTCGACGAGCTCACCGACGATCCCAAGCTCGCCCGCGAACTCGAAGAGGTTTACGGCGATATTGATCGCGTCGATCTTCTGGTCGGTATGCTCGCCGAACCCCTTCCCGAGGGATTTGCGTTTTCCGATACGACCTTTCGTATTTTCATTTTGATGGCGTCGCGTCGAATCAAGAGCGATCGATTTCTGACGACCGACTATCGGCCTGAAGTCTACACGCGCGAGGGTCTCGACTGGATCGAGAAGAACACGATGGCGACCTGCTTGCTTCGGCATATCCCCGAACTCGAGTCGGTTCTCAGCGAAAACGACAACGCCTTTTTCCCCTGGAAGCGAACTTCGTGACGCAAAAGCTTGAACTGATCTTGGCCGAGTACGCAGCTAGCCACACCCATCCGATCAACATACGAATTCACTGGGTCTGCGTGCCACTCATCGTCTTGTCGACGATCGGACTCCTGGCGTCGATCCCCTTTCCCGGGGGAGCCACGCTTGCTCTCAATTGGGCTACGGTTTCGCTGGCGCTACTCCTCGTCTACTACTTAACCCTCTCGGTTCGTCTCTCTCTCTGGATGGCGCTCTTCTGTGGTCTCTTTATCGGTCTTGTCTGGACGTGGGGGGAGAATCGCCTGCCAATTTCGATCGGGATTTTTGTGATCTCGTGGCTCTTCCAGTTTGTTGGGCACGAGATCGAGAAGAAGCGGCCCTCGTTTATCAAGGACCTTCAGTTTCTCGCCGTGGGCCCTCTCTGGATACTCCGCAAGATGGGCTTGTAGCCGCAGGACGCATGATCCCGCTCAGTACGGTTCACGTCGAATGCGGCTGCCCGTGACCGCGGGGGCCGTGGTGCAAACTTTTGAGATGTCCGCTCGCGGCGTAAGCTAAAGGAATCGATTCTAAAGACTCTAGTGTCCTGTTCGAACTTTTCGAACAGGACACTAGAACTTCGGAGAGAAGCGGAAGGCGACCGATGTCGAACTGGGGATCTGAAGATTGGCGTGAAGAGTTTTTCGGCGGCTCGGCCGAAGCGGAGGCCGCGGAGATTGAGCGCGCCCTCGCGCGTCTCGACGACATTCAAGCGGTGATTGCTCGTAAGAACGACAATCCGATTCGCCGCGGTTTCCACAATAAGGGTCGGTACGTGCGCGGTGAGTTCGAGGTTTCGAGTGATCTCGACGACTCGCTCACAACCGAATTGTTTGAGCGTGGTAGGATCTATCCAGCGCTCGTGCGCTTTTCAAATTCGTCGAGTGTGTTTCAGGGAGATCTCGCCAAGGATCAGCGCGGTTGCGGGATTCGACTTCGGCTTGACCAAAATGCGAGCTGGGTCGACGCCGAGCCGGGTCAGGTGCAGGATCTTACTCTCTCAAATACTCCAACCACATTTGCGCGCGACGTTCGCCAATTTATGAGCGTTGGTCGAAAACTCGCCGGAAACCGCGTCGCCGCGGTATTCAAAATCTTAGCCGAAGAGGGCTTGTCTGAGGGCTTCCGAATATTACGCGAGCTCATCCGGGAGACCCCAGCCCCTCGATCGCATCTTCTTCAATCGTACTGGAGTCGGACTCCCTATCAGCTCGGTTCACTCGCCGTGAAGTATGAGATCGTTCCGCGGGATGCAGCGACGGGTGCTGAGCTCGACCCGAGTGACGACGCTCTGGCTCGCGATCTCGAGGTGCGGCTCGCGGCGAACGAGTATCGATTCGATTTCAAACTCCAGTTTTACCAAGACGAGCAGAGTACTCCGTTTGAAGACTCCTCCCTCGCGTGGTCAACATCCTCCCAGACTGTAGGTCAGTTGATGATTCCGAGGCAGACGCTCGCCGATGATCTTGAACTGATCGAATCCCCGGGGATCGCAGATATCGCCCTCAACCCCTGGAATACCGCCACTCTGAAGCCACTTGGCAATCTCAATCGGGCCCGCCAACTCGTCTACCAGCGGAGCGCCGAGAACCGCCGAGCGCGGTGAACTTGAAGTACTCTTCGGGCGAGCGGCTAGTTTCTCCTCACCCAGCTGTTGGCTGACGAGATCCCCATCTCATTAGCGCGTCTCCACCAAAAACTTGAGATTTCTCACCCGGCATTTTGGAGGTCCCGGCTCTTTGGAGCGCTCGCGGGAGCAATGTTCGGCTGGGAAGGAGAAGAACCGAGGCATGCTCCGAGTTAGCGTTGTATGGAGAGGAAGAGATCACTCGCGATCAGAAGGAACGCCGCACGAAACCGGCGACAGCTTGCGAGTGATTCACGAAGTGAGGGAGTGGAAAGAGGACCTTCATGCAGCTCAATCAAATCGCCGCACTCGTAATCGTCAGTGGGACTCTCGTGGCTCCGGTCTTGGCGGGAAAGTCGACCTCGAGCCGGACTCGAGTCGAAGTTAATCGGCGGGGTGATCTCAACGGCGACGGCAGGGTTAATCTCGAGGACATCGCTGCGTTTGCGCGGTTGAGTGCGGTTTCTGCCCCCGAAGCGGACGTCGACCGGAACGGGAGAATCGAGCCAAGAGATAGCACCGCCTTGTCTCAGCTCGCGGCCGACTTTAAGGCTGCGGATATTAACCGCGATGGCAAACTCGATATCGCCGACCTCCAGCTCTTTTACGTCTTGAGGACTCGCTCGCTCGTCGCAACCCCACTGCTCGACGTTAATCGCGACGGCCGGGTTGACATCGCCGACAACAGCCAAATCGCGCTGATTCTCTACGACCAGCAACCGATCTAATCACTGCTCTTCGTTACGGTGTTTCGGGGGATTGCTGGCGACAAGTCGCTCGGGAGTTTTTCAAAAAAGAAGGGCTTCTCGCAGTGTTGCGAGAAGCCCTTCGACTTTTTAACTCCCGGCCCGCGTTACGGGCGATCCAACCCTACGGACAGGGTGGGAAGTTCGGGCAGTCGAGACTATCCATCGTCGGATCCGCAGAGCAGGAGCTGGGCTCCGGAACCGCGGGACTTCCCGGAACAAAGAGGTTGTTCAGGAGGAAGATCGCGTCGGCGATGTTGATCGCTCCGTCGTCGTTGACGTCGGCCGCGTCCGGACAGCCCGTGAGCGGACTTCCCGGAACGAAGAGGTGGTTCAGGAGGAAGATCGCGTCGGCGATGTTGATCGCTCC
>CAYZYD010000309.1:0-5648 GCA_964482505.1 uncultured Planctomycetia bacterium
CCGATTTGACTCGCTCGGCAAGTTTTCGATCGAAGCGAGAATCGGCGAGGGGGGCATGGGGATCGTCTATCTCGCCTACGATCGGGAGCTCCAGCGTCGGGTGGCGATCAAACGGATCCACCCCCGGCTCGTCGGAGACGCCAAGATTTCGGACCGCTTCGTTAGTGAAGCACGTTCGGTGGCCGCTGTCACGCATCCCAATATCGCGCAGATCTTCTCGATCCATTCGAGCGACGATGACACGCCCCCGTACTTCGTGATGGAGTACGTCGACGGTGAATCGGCCGAACGCAAAGTTCGAGAGCACGGTGTCCTCAAGATCGAGACGGCGGTGGATTATATCCTGCAGGCTTCACGCGGACTCCGAGCCGCGCAAAAGCAGGGAATCGTTCACCGCGACGTTAAGCCCTCCAATCTGGTCGTGACCCGCGGCGGTCTCGTCAAGCTCGTCGACTTCGGCCTCTCTCGACCGATCAATGCGCCAGGTCATTCGGGTGAAGCCGCTGCCTTGGACCACCTTGCCGCGAGTGGCACTCCCCACTTTATCTCACCCGAGCAGGCGAAGGGTTGGCGTGTCGACCACCGTTCGGACATTTACTCGCTCGGCTGCTCTTTTTACTACTTGATCGCCGGACGGCCTCCCTTTGAAGCCGAGGAGAGCGAAACCTTGGTGGCGAAGCACCTCGAGGAAGAGGCGACCCCGCTCAAGTCACTGCGCCGCGAGGTCCCGGCTTCGATCGAGAGAGTCGTCAAGCGGATGCTCGCAAAGACCCCCGAAGAGCGCTACGGAGACTACGACGAACTCATCGAAGCACTCGAACAGGTCCGGCGCGAGCTCAACCCCGAAGTCGAGGACCGTCCTTCGCGGTTATTTTGGCCGCGTCTTTTGACCGCGCTCTTCCTGCTGGTCGCAGTGACGGGCACCGGGCTGACGGTTTATGAGCTCACCACTCAAACTCCGAGTGTGGCCGAGCGGCTCGGTTCTGTCTTCCTCGGGCGCGATCCCGAGGGGTTGCACAAGCTCAACTACGACTTCGAGAAGTTCGACAGCATTCCGACCTCGATCCGTTACGCGACTCAGACCTCCCCCCCGTGGCTCGATTCGGGTCTCAACTGGCGACGTTACGATCGTCGGCTCCGCTTGCCGTTCTTTGAAGATCTCCGCGAGATCGAGCTCAAGGGGCTTCGGTTTCGTCAATCGCCCCATTTCGAGATCGAGTGGGGCTACGATTCGCTCCGACCCAACGATCGGCTCCGCATCTTCTTCGAGGTCAATCAGAGGCCCAACGAAAAGCGGTACTACGAATGCCGACACAACGGGGAGATCGTCAAGCTTGGGGAGCCAAAGGGGGCGGCCGACTTCAAACTCGAAAACGGACCCGAGTACGATCTCACCCTCGTCCGTAAAGCGGCGAATCCCGAACGTTCCGAGTTTGAGCTCGCAATCTTTCGGATTACCGAAAACGGACGTCAATCGATCTTCAGCGACCGCTTTGAAGTTCCGACGAGCGCTATCCCCAGCGGCTCGGTTTCACTGCGCGCAGAGGGGGCCGAACCCGGTGACGACTGGGAAGTATCGATCCGAGAAATCTATCTTCGGGGAGCACTCGATCCCGATCGGCTCTGATGCTGCGCGTCAATTGGATGGTAGGATCCAGCGCTTCGCCGCGACAACACCCGAGTTGGTGCTGAAACGTAATGAGGACTAAAGCTGACGATGAACCCACGACTCTGGATTCGTGACCCGAGCGGTCAGATCCGCGAAATCGAACTGGCACCCGCAGAGAGTCAAGAGGGGGTTGTGGTCGGTCGGGATTCCGGCGCCGACATCACGCTCGAAGATCCTGCCGTTTCGCGATTTCACGCCCGCTTTCTCCCCAACGGCGACGGGTGGAAAGTGCTCGACCTCGGTTCGAGCAACAAGACCTACCTCAACGGCGATCCGATCCTCGAGAGCGACCTCAGCGCCGGGGATCTCATCAGTCTCGGCGATTCGGAAATCCACTTTCTCGCGCCCGTCGCCCGATCCAAGCGTGACGATCATTCGTTGACCCAATCTTTGAGCAAGCTCGAGTCTTCGGGGGCTCAGGCCGAGGCCGTGCTCACCTGTCTCTTCAAACTCTCGGAATCACTGCGTCAATTGGCCGAGGTCGCCGAGCTCGACGAACTCGCGCTCAAACAGCTCGTCTCGGGTCTCGGAGCGGACCGCGGCGCGGTCTTGGCTCTTGAGCGCGAGGCGGTCGTCTGCCGCGCCGCGCATTCGAAGCTCGGCCAAGCGCTGCGGGGATTCGTATTGAGCCAGAGCATATACCGCGAGATCCTCGAGCAACGAGAGCCGGTGCTCTCGCGAGTCACGAGCGAGGATCGTCGCTTTCAGGCGCGCGATAGTATCGTCGGGGAGGAGATCGCAAGCGTGATCGCGGCCCCGATCGCGCGCGGCGATCAAATCGTCGGCATCCTTTACCTCGACCGGCTCGAGGGCGAGTCGACCTCGGCGTTCAAGAAGGAAGATCTCTACGCGGTTGCGGTCGCCGCGGAGCTTCTCGGGGCGGCGCACCGCGCGGGTCAACAGATCGTCGATTTGAATACCGAGAAGGGCCATCTGGTCAAGACGATCATCGACACCCATCCGATCATCGGCAAGTCCGAAGCGATTCTCAAAGTGCGGGAGTTTATCCGTCGGGCCGCCCCGACCGAGAGCACGGTGCTGATCCAGGGAGAGACCGGGACCGGTAAGGAACTCGTCGCCCGCGCGATCCACTATCAAAGCGCGAGGTCGGGGCAACCCTTCGCCGCGATCAACTGTGCCGCGATCCCCGAGTCGCTCGTCGAGAGTGAACTCTTTGGACATGAGAAGGGGGCGTTTACCGGTGCGGTCGGGCGACGACTCGGAAAGTTCGAATCGGCCGACGGCGGCACCGTCTTCCTCGACGAGATCGGAGAGCTGCCGATCGGTTGCCAGAGTAAGCTGTTGCGGCTGCTCGAAGAGCGCTGCTTTGAACGCGTGGGGGGGACCGAGTCGATCTCGATCGACGTCCGGATCATCGCCGCCACCAACCGAGATCTCGCCGAAGAGATCAAGGAATCAAATTTCCGCGAGGATCTCTTCTACCGACTCAACGTGCTGCAGGTTACCGTAGCCCCTCTGAGGGAGCGCGTGGCCGACGTCGATCTCCTGATCGAGCACTTCCTCGACCACTTCTCAGATCGCGTAGGAGGAGGTCGTCGGACCCTCGCAACCGACGCCCGCGAGGCTCTGGTCCGTTACAATTGGCCCGGCAATATCCGGCAGCTCCGAAATGCGATCGAGAGCGCCGTGGTGATGTCGGCGACGCAGGAGATCACTCTCGAGGATCTACCGATCACTCCGCGATCGGGCGAGCGAACCGAAGCGCTCGCCACTTGGCAGCCTCGGTCGATTCAAGAGATCGAGCGCGAACACATCGCTCGCGTCCTCGACTACGTCAAGTGGAACAAGTCCAAAGCAGCTGAGATACTCGGGATCGAACGATCGACACTCTATGCTCGACTCAAGAACTACGACTTGAAGCCGCGGGATTGAGGGGTTTGTGCGAACAACTGATAAGAGCCTGATTCGGGGAATCTGGCGGGTACTCGTCCTCGCGCTCTCGCCGGCGCTATTTGCTCTTGCCGGTCCCGACTCTGAAAAGCCGACCGCTCCAAAGACGATCGGTCCCGGAGTGGTGACCGTCGAGGAGATTGTTAGCGCTCACCACGTGCACGAATTCATCGCGGCGGAGCCGATGCTGCTCACCAAAAAAGTGTGGCTCTTCGCACCAGTGCAACTCGATTCTGTGGATCTCACGTGGCTCCGGGTGGTTTTGTGGCGAGCCGGAATCGACCTCCGCAAAGGTCCGAGTCAGCGCGAGTACGCTCCGCCTCAAGCCATCGCTTACTATCTGACTGGAGTCGATCTCAATCGCAACCAACCGCCGCGCCCGCGAGCGTCGGCCGAATCTCGCCCTCTCGATTACATCGTGGCGACTTATGACGTTCTCAATGTCGACCCCCACGAACTCGCGGCCACGCTCAAGCGAGAAGTCGACCGGCGTGAAGCGGATATCCCCGAGGAAAAACGAACGCGATTCATACCCGATCCCCACAGCCGCAAACTCCTTATCCGCATCGCCGACCGGGCTCAGCTCGAAGAGTACCGACCGATTATCTACGGCCTCGATCGCCCCAAGGAGGTCGAACGCCCGATCAAACTCGAAACTTACGCGGGTCAGTATGTCGCCGCGGCAACACTCGCAGAAGAGTTCAAAGCCGCTTGGAAAGAGACCGGCCGACCACCGCTCCACCTCGTCGTACACGACCCCTCAAACACCGTATTGCTCAAAGGCCCCGCCCAACTACTCCCCGAGGCCCTCAAGATACTCAAGTCTCTAGACCAGGTTCGCGTTACCCCAAGACCTCGTTGAGACGGAACGCTACAGCTTCGCTTTCTTCTTCTTCTTCTTCTTCTTGATACTGCTCTTCTCTTTATCCTGCCGCTGACTTTTAAAAGGCTCCAAGAGAGCGAGAACCGACATGGCAGTGCCAAAGTTTTCGCTGCGAGGGAAGATACGATCGTTCCAGCCACCGCTCTTCTCCTGGACCTGC
Organism: uncultured Planctomycetia bacterium; assembly: GCA_964482505.1. Classification (GTDB taxonomy): domain Bacteria; phylum Planctomycetota; class UBA8108; order UBA1146; family JAJFFE01; genus CAYZYD01. Next base: position 4,624 of record CAYZYD010000309.1, read on the forward strand.
CAGAGCCGCTCGAGCAGTTGGTCGCGATACTTCTGGACGTCGGCCTCGGGGAGATACTCGATCGCTTGGGCTGCGTAGTAATGACCGTAAAAGAAGTAGTAGGGGGCGATCCCGTACGGGGGAACGTGCGTGCCTGTCTGTTTGCGGCGCTTTTCAAGCCATTCCCAATGCTCGAAGAAGGCGTCGAGACTCGCGCGAATTCGCTCGACCGATCCGCGTCCGGCCATGACCAGGCTCACCTCGCAGATCGGCATGCGAGCAATCGCCCCCGGGAGCTCACCCTCCGCCGATCGACTCGATCGGGCGTACTGGAAATAGCCGTTCTTCCCTCGTGAACCTTCGAGTGATTCGAGCGCTCGTTCAACGACCGCGGCATCGACTCGAACGCCGATTTTGCTCGCGGCCGCGAGGCTCTGAATCACACTCCCCGTCATGAAGGTCGACGGAGATTGGCGCTGCGGACGTCGCGCGTAGTTCCAGCCACCCTGATCGGGAATCTCGCTCTTCTCGAGCAAACGCACGAGCTTTTGGCAGCTTCGCTTCACCTTGAGGTCGAGAGAGTTGGGGACCAGATCACGCTCTTTGAGTTTTGACAAGAAGAGCAGCGCGTACGCGTGTCCCCAGTTGCGCACGTCATAGCGACTCTCGGTGTGGGGTTGCATGCGGGGATCGTCGAGCTTCTCAAGAATAAAGTTCGTCGCACGCTCAACCGCTTCTCGGCGTCGCTCATCCCCCGCAAACCCAGGTGCCTCGATCAGGGCCCAAGCGCAGATCGCCGTGCCGCCGACACGGTAACCGATCGGAATCTGTCGCCGAACCCGATAAACCCCCTCGTAAGGCCACTCGCTCTTTACTTCCAACCCTTCGAGACTCTCTTGCTTTTCGAGGAGTATCTGAACGCCCCGCTCGATCGCCTTCCTCGTCTTCTCCGGCATCGAATCGTCTCCAAAACACGGAGCCCCGCAGCCAAACATTATTAAAATGATCGAAAGCAACCGATACAATCAGCCCACCACTTCCAATAA
>CAYZYD010000310.1:0-5642 GCA_964482505.1 uncultured Planctomycetia bacterium
GGGCTCGAATTCTCGACCTCCCGCATCGAAAGCAGTTTTCGGGCGGGCTGCTAGTCAGCCATTCAAGTCATGGCTGGCGCTCGACTGGGCGCTCTCGAATCATCCATGGCTACGAGGTTGTTCCAGTGTCGAAAATAGGCGTCACGCGACGGACTCGTCGTCGATTTCAAAAATCTCAAACACTCACAAGGCTCATCCCCTGGAGGACCGTTCATGACTGCTATCCTACGCGGGAGCATCGTCCTTACCTTGCTGCTCTCTCTTCAACCACTCGCGACGGCACAAATCAAGCAGCCACCAAATCCGGCTCGCTGGTTTGAAGAGGAAACACTCTTCTTCGCGGGATCCGCGGGGCTCGACGCGACTCAAGCGGCCATGCTCCAGACTGCGTACGGTAAGATCTTTGCCTCCGACTGGTATCTCAAGACAGTCGAGCGGCTCCAGTTCGCCCCGTTCGTTTCTGGAGATATCGCTCCTCAGTACGTCGAGTTGTACCGGGTGGCCACCGACCTCCTGACCTATGCGCCCTTTGGATTTGCGGTCGAGCGGGCGTCACTGACTTCCGAAGGTCCGGATTTAAGAGTTGCTCTGGTTATTCGAGATAAGGATCGGGCCACCCGGCTCGTCGGAGTGCTCGATAAGATCCTCGAAGATCTCGAAGCTCCCTTCGAAACTCGAAAACTCGAAGGGGATATCAAGCTGCGTTATTCGAAGTTATTCGACTCGCCCTTCGAGGCCGGGTACGCCCAAGTCGGCGATCTCTTTGTCGTCGGGGCCGGCCCCTCGGGCTATGCCGAGGAGCTCGTCGCTAGGTTGCAGAGGCCAAACGCCCGCAGCTTGGCGAGTTCGGTCCCTTACCAGCGCGTGTTGCGAAAGCTCGTCGGCTCGGATAAGCCGATCGGGTCGATTTACTTGGATACGCCTCGCGTCATCGATCTTGTCCGTCAGGCACTCGAGATGTCAGGCGAGCAGCTTCCGGTAGTTCTCCGGGTTTTACTTTCAGACTCCTCGGGTCTCGACCGCATCGAGGCCATGGGAGCTGCCTATTCGATCCGCGGGCGAGGCTTCCGGTCGGGCCTGATGATTCCCATCCGGGGCGGGCTGGCCGGTAGAGAGCCGATCACCGATGCCGATCTGGCCTGGATCCCTCGGGATAGTCTCGGCTTTTGCGCGAGTAGCTGTGATTTTGAAGCCTTCTTCGACTGGGCACTCAACCTTTGCTACGCCAGTGCGCCGGAATACAAAGGCAAGCTCGAAGTCCAGATCCAAAATGCTGAGGTCTACCTCGGTGCTCCTTTGCGCGAAGTCATCCGGTCGGTGGGCAAGAAGTTCATCATCTTCGAAAACCCGGCCCACCGTAGTCTCCTTCCAAGCTTCATGGCCGTTATCAAGCCCGAGAACGCCGATCTCGTTGAGCGTATGGTGAGAAATGGGGTCGGCTTTCTCCGGCTTCTCGCGTCGTACCAGCAGGTCGACGTATCGATCAAGGAACACCGAGTAGGCGATGAGAAGATCGTCTACGTTTCGACAAACGGCTACCCAGTCCCCGTCGCTCCGGCTTGGTGTCGGATCGACGACCGCATCGTTCTCAGTCTGCAACGGGCTGAGCTCGAAGACTGGCTGCTGAGGAGGCGTGAAAACTTGCCGAGCATCCTCCAGGATGACGACTTCCGGCGAGTTAGTGCCGCGGTGCCCGGAAGTCCTTCGAGCGTGAGTTACTTTGACTTCAAGTCGATCGTCGACTTCTTTTATCCCTTGATTCTCCCGATGCTGCAGAGTGGTGCGAGCGGTATGGAGATGGTTGCTCGCGAGTTCGGGCTCGAGGTTAACGAATTCAAGTTTGATGACGCCGTGATCCCTTCGAAGTATGAACTCACGCGGGATCTCTTTGGCTCGATCAGTATCTCCCGCCTCGACGAGGATGGATTGAGTTTTGTCAGTTACGCAACCTACCCCGCTGGACAACTCGTGGCGGCCGGCATTCTCGCGGTGGCTGCGGCCGCGGGGGCCGTGGTGGTTCCAATTGTACAAGCGAGAGAGAGCGCGGCGCGAGCCGCGGAGCGAGCCCAGGCCCGGGCGCGGGAACATGAGCGTCTGGCCGAGAGGATGAAACGAGAGCAGCACAAAGAGCCAACGTTCAGCAATCAACAGCAGGCGGTCCTTATCGCGACGGCATTTCGGGACTACTCAAAAGGGCACGGCGGGCGATACCCCAATGCCTGGGACGAGCTAGAGCTCGAGTTTGACCCCTCAGGCCAATGGGTCCTGATATCCGGGCAGCGGTACCGGTCGGACTCTACCCAGCTCGTCGTCTACCAAAGCCCCGACGGTCGAGATCGGGTCTGGACACTCGACGCGGGGTGTGTGCTCGAAGAGCTCTCGGTGCGAGAGCTCAAGCGTCGGCTGGGTGATCGATGACCACGGAAGCCGAGGACTCGACCCGGGTCGAATCGGTGAGTTGGGAGGGTGATATCGATGGCGAGCTGGCGGTCACCCTCCTTCGGGCCGGAGGGCGGGAGACTCGTCGGCTCGATCGACCCGGCGACCTCGCGGTGCTGCTGACAGAGTTGCGCTGCGTCAGCGACGAGGTCCTGGTGACTGCTGCCTCATACGGGCTCTGCCTTGCGAGTCGTGGGGTCACCCTGCCCAACTTTATCCCTCAAATCGTCAATAAGACGGCTCAGTTGATGGCGAGCGTCGAGCCCTCGTCGCTCGTCCTCTACCGGCGGCTCGAGGAGTTGAAGGCGTTTGTTGCGAATTCGGCTTCGAAGGGGGTTGAGTTGCGGCGGGAGATATTGGCGAGAATTGAGGGGGAGGGGGGATAGTGGTTGGGGGTTAGCTGACGGCAGACGGCTGACGGCAGACCGCAGACCGCAGGCGGCAGGCGGCAGGCGGTTAAATCTATGAGAGGTCTGGCCGGCGGCAGGCGGCAGGCGGCAGGCGGTTAAATCTATGAGAGGTCTGGCCATTTTGGGATTGTCGATATAATAGTTGCGGGCATTTGGGACGCCGGTTGGTGTTCCGCCTGGACTACTTGGGAGAATTAAAGGGTATTTCTCCCTAAGCTCGCTATGGCAGCCTTGGGCAGTTCGGGTGTGGAAGCGCCGTTTTGTATTTTTGGCGACTTCCTGATCACGCGAGCTACTCATAGTCGGTTGCAAGCCAACTTGGGCCGGGTGGGCAACGCGAAGTTCAGGTTCAACAAATTTTGTCCGCCAGACTCTTGGGCAAAGGTTCCTAGATCAATGTCCTCTCTTCCCGCGGGTCGGGGAGTGAAGATTGTTCCAGGGATCGGGTCTGCGCCGGGTTCTCAGAGGTGCGTGCTCTTCCCAGATCGGGCGGACTCTCTTGTGGCTCGCGGCTGGATCACTTGAGCCGAGGTCGGGGCGGCAGCGCTCTCGCCTCTCTTTGAGTGTTTCCTCAACGAGCTGCTCTAGCCCGCATTATTCACGAGCCCGCTACTGCGACTTCTCGCTACGCGGTTCGCGAATAATGCGGGCTTAGCGGCGATCTTGCCGCTGGGAGGGGTTCTGTCATGGGTTGTTCTTCCTCGAGGAGTGTCGGTAGGGCGTTTGATACTCATCGTTCTTCGGCTGAGTCAGTGACTCACACCTTGTGGTCTCTGGCGTATGCGGTGACGCTCCTCATCGTGGGCTCGGTCTTGGCGCCGTCGCTTTACGCTCAAGTTCCCTTTACCGAAGAGTCGTTTCTGCGCGGGGTCGCGCAGATCACGCTCAATGGGACCGACTACGGGAAGGGCTTTGCGCTCAACGATCTCGACGGCGATGGAGATCTCGATCTTCTGCTGACTGGTCGGGTCGACGGGGCAGTGACCATCTACAGGAATGACGGAGCCGGCTTCTATACCGATGTCACACCCGGGAGTGGACTGCCGGTGAATATTGGTATGAACGGAGTTGCGTGCGCCGATTTCGATGCGGATGGCGATCTCGACGTCTACCTCTCGGGTTGGCACGTCCCCAATATGCTGCTTCGAAATGATGGCGACTTGACATTTTCCGATGTCACGACGCCTCCTCTCGACAATTCGGGTCCGACCGCAGGCTGTGCTTGGGGCGATGTCGACGGCGACGGCTACCTCGACCTCTTCGTCACCAACTACGCGTCGGGTGAAAGCCAATTGCTCAAGAACGCGGGGGGGACCGGCACCTTCTCGATCCTTGATTATGGGATCATCCCGAGATCGTTCCCGCCTTTCAGGGGCGCTTCTTCGACCACGACCGCGACGGCGATCTCGATCTCTACGTCAGTGTTGATCGGGGGTCGTCTTCACCCTACGTCAACCGCCTCTACCGAAACGACGGGAATACCTTTGTCGATATCGCACCGAGCGTTGGGGCTGACATCTCGATCGATTCGATGGGCATCGGTATCGGCGACTTTAATCGTGATGGTTACTTTGATCTCTACGCGATCAATACCCCCGTGGGCGGGGGGAACGTCTTGCTCATGAGCGACGGGGCGGGCGCTTATTCAGACGATAGCGCCCTCTACGAAGTGGACTACATGTCAACGAGTTGGGGAGCTCCGGTCTTTGACATAAATCACGACGGCTTCGAGGACATCTTTGTCGCGGCCCATGGTCTCAATGTGTGCTACCAGGTCGATAACTCGATTCCGTGGTCCGAGATCGCGGATCAACTCAATGTACAGCAAACGGGTCTTACCTTTACCGCGACGGCCGGGGATATCGACGGTGACGGCGATCTCGACCTCATCGCGCAGTACGCAAACCAACCGATGCGACTCTGGGTCAATAATGGGGGAAGCGATCGTCCCTATCTCAAAGTGAAGCTCACTTCTGACGGGCCGAACCGCTTTGCTGTCGGAGCGATTATCGGCGCGAAGACCGGTAGTGTGCTTCAGACTCGGATGATCCACGGCTCGGGTAGCTTTAAGAACTCGACTCCTTTTTCCGCCCACTTCGGTTTTGAGAGTAATACCACGACGATCGACCAGCTTACGGTCTACTGGCCTGGAGGCGGAGAGACCTGCCTATACGGGGTTCCGGTAGACCAAACGATCACGATCTCCGAACCGAGTTCGAACTCGCTGACCGAGTTTACTCGCGGCGATACAGACTCAAGTGGTTTCCTCGATCTCAACGATGCGCTCGAGAACCTCGCAGTTCTCTATCTCGGAGTTGCGACCGATTGTCTGGCGAGCCATGACGTCAATGACGACGCTAAACTCGATCTCTCGGATGCTCTCTACATCCTCACTGCCCTTTTCTCGAGTGGAGCCATGCCCCCGGCGCCCTACCCGAACTGCGGGGTCGACGTAGAGTCCGATTTTGAGTGTGTCTCCTATGGCAATTGCAATCCTTAGCCGCTTTCGACTCGAGGCTCACTAAAGATGGGGGCGAGCGGCCGAGAGAAATGGCGGCAGCGAGTCAGGCTTTCCAGGGTTAGCTCTGCCCAGGTAAAACACCTGCTTTCCGCTCGTGCACGCGTGACTCTTGAACCGCCGCCTCCAGCGGATTGCCCCTGGCCTCATTTCGACCTTCCAGACCTCTCTTGGACCATAAAATCACCGAGAGTCGAAGTGTTGTGGCAGTGGGTTGCTAGAGCCCGCATTATTCACGAGCCCGCTACTGCGACTTCTCGCTACGCGGTTCGTGA
>CAYZYD010000311.1:0-5598 GCA_964482505.1 uncultured Planctomycetia bacterium
GTGGGTGCGTACTTGGCGTAGCCGCGCGCCGGGAGGGCGTGGATTGTTCCCGGGGTTGCGGCCCGATGCTCGTTCGTCACCGAATGGTGACCCCGGCCGAGGCGACGGACGAAGAGGCAGACGGTCCGGTCTCGATATTCGACGTACGCCCCGAGCTCATTACCGTTGTAGCCACTCTGCACTTCAAGCGGTTCGAAGCCCGCGCCTTTGAGATCTTCAAAGAGTAGATACTCAAAGTCGTTCTTAGCCGTGACCTCGAGCTCAACTAAGATTCGATCGCCGCTCTCGACCTTAGTCCCTGAGTCGAGCGGAATCCGCTTGTACCTTTCGACCGCGGCTTCGACCACTTGACCTTGACTCCCGGGACGCTCGTCGGTCGACGCGACGCGTTCGAGTCGGTAGTACTTGCGGGAAACCTTGAGATCGAGCCCCGACGCGGGGATCGGACGCGACTGATCGAAGACTTTGAGTTGCCCGGTCCAGTAGAGTGGACCTTGGCCCGTACGACGGATCGAAACCTGGTGTTCACCCGTCGTGAGTTCGGGGCCGGCAAGCGCAACCCGCAGGGTACTCACAGAATCGGAGGCTCGCCCGCCGAGATTCGCTCGCTCGACCGTTTGGCCGTCGATCAAGACTTCGACCTCACACGCAGTGCGGGACTCTTCGGAAGCGCCCAAATAATCAACGAACGCCTCGAGCACGAGCGCCGTGTCGCGTGTCGAATTCCAGTGGGTTGCGTGTCGTCGCTGAGTCACGAGATACTTGACGAGTCGCGGCCCCTTAGAGCTCAGAGCAGCGGTCTTGGTGAGGAGCTTGAGATAGATCGCATGCACCTCGTTTTCCGAACCGTACCAATACCACCACTGGTTTTGCGGGAGCCGTAGGTAGAGCGTCTCATTCTCGGAATCGGCGACTTCGAACTGCGCCAAGTTCTCGAGTACCAGTCGCAAGCGGTCGACTTGACCAGAGCCCTCGAGGTTGAGACCGACGAGGGCGAGCCCGTAGACCGAGAGTTCGAGTCGGTCGCGGAAGAGGTAGTCGAGCATGTCAGCGTCGGCTCGCCCCGCTTGGGTCAAAATCAAATTGACGAGCGCATCGAGGTTGCTCGCGCGGGTCTTGTAAGGCTTGATCTTCTTATCCGCGCGATCGAGGCGAAGGCGTTGTTCGCGCCGGTAGTTTTCGAGCCAATCGAGACCGCGTTCGAGCATTTGCGAAGGCACCGAAATCCCCGCCTCCTGCGCGAGCAACAATCCGCGAACGACAACCGCGGTTGTATGCGGATAGGAACGCTCCCCGTATCCCGAGAACCAACCCCAACCGCCGTCGGCGACCTGCATCCGTTCGAGTTCGTAAAGACCTGTCTCCACCACATCGGCGAGCCGCTCAGAATCAAAGCATGGGTTTGTAGTCAGCCGCTCCCACGCCGGTTGATCGGGATCGGCCTCGCCGGGACGGGGCGGTCGGGCGAAATCTTCGAGCGTGAGATTAAGCTCTCGAAGCATCTGACTCGCGAGCACGGCCGGGACAAACCGGTTGACGGTCTGTTCGGTGCAGCCGTACGGGTAATCGATGAGATAGGGAACCGCTTCGACGATGAAGCGACTGAGCGTTGGGGTGATCTCGAAGACGAGCTCGGCGGAATCGACTTGACGGTCTTCGGGGACCGTGAAGACAAATCGATCCGACTCTTCTTCGGCGAGCACGATGCCCGAGTAAGTCTCGACGCGCTCAAAGCCGTGCACGTGCACCGGGAACTTGAGCTCCATGGCGTCGGACTCAAGCTCGGTGCGAGCGAAACCGCGCAGGGTCACCTCACCCGGTTTGAGCACACGAGCTCGGAAGTCGACGCGGACTTCACCCCCAGCCGGAATCTCGATGGTCTGCTCGCGGGCGCCGATGACCTCGAGCGTCTCCTCGGGGATCTCGAGCGAACAGACCGCGTCGGTCGCCTCTTCGAGATAGTTGTGGACGTTCATCGATAGCACGACTTCGTCCCACTGAGTAAAGAAGCGCGGCGACTGGAGCCGCACGAGTAGATTCTTGTTCGTAATCACTTCGGAATCGCCGCTGCCGACGCGGGTTCCCTGCGCAAGCCCCCAGGCGCGGATCTTCCAAGTCGTCAGTGATTCGGGTAGATCGAAGTTGACCGAGCAGCGACCGTCGGCGTCCGCGTCGACGCGAGCCACCCAGAACGCCGTATCCGCGAAGTCCTTGCGCACCGACGGTTCGACGAGGTCAAGTGTCTCCTCACCACTTAAGCCAGCACTCTCCTCAGCATCTCGCTCTTCGCCGAAGCCAAGTACGCTCGAATCGGCCGCGACCCCGGCCTTCAAGCCTCCAGCCCTGGTACTCGCCGTCGGTGCCCCGGCTTGACGGCTCCGGCGCAACTCTTCGGGCGCGTCGAATCGACCCAGCGCTCCGAGATCGGTGAGCAGCTTGCCGTTCGTAGGAGAGAGATTCGTGAGATATCGCATCGTACTGGCGACGGTCGAAGCGCGGTGCTGGCGCGCCCACTTCCAAAAATGAGCGCGGATCTCTGGAGTCAGCGTTCCCCCGCTGATCGCTTCGACGGCCTTGTCGTAGACCGTCAACACAACCGTCCCCGCCACCGGATCGCCCTGGGCGTCGGTGAGCTTGAGGTCGACTTGGGCGGGATCCCCAGGTCGGTACTCGCTCCGATCGGTTTCGATCGCGATGTCAAAGACGCGTTCGTCGGGGGGAATGATGATCTCTTCGACGTCCGTGTGGACCTCACCGTCGAGCACGGTCAGCGCTTCGACAAAAAAGTTCGGCATGTCGGCGACTTCGACTTGAATCGATTCCAGAGCGCTCTTGCCGTCAGCGCGTAGAAACTTCGGAGTTTGATAGACGCCATTCTCGCAGCGGACAAAGAAAAAGACCGGTGCTTCACTCTGGCGCGTCGTAATCAAGACGTCAGCAAACTCGCCGGCGCGGTACTCTTCGCGTCGACGCGTCACCTCGACCGGACTAAACTTGTAATCCTCGGGGCGCGGGATTTGACCGCGCACAGTGAAAATCACCGACCCCTTCTGGACGTTTGACTCTGAACTGAGTTCGACTTCAAAGCGGTACTGGCCCGCTTCGGTGACTAGCGTGCGCTGTTCACCCTCGCCGTCAGCACCCGTCTTAGCCTCCCACTCCCCGACGAGACGCTCCTCGTAGCCGCCCCGAGGAAATCGCAACCGGTAGAGCTTGGCCCGTCCCGTGGTCTCGAGCGGATTGCCATTCGCACTCACCGCTCGGTAACAGGCGCGCACCTCGGCTCCGGCTTCGTAGAAACCGAGGTCGGTGTGACAGACCACGCGAAACGGGTCGCGCGCGACGAGCACTTGCCCGACCTGTGTCACTTGGCGACGCGACGCGTCGACGACCGAAGCGGTAATCCGATAGCGATGGTCCTGGTCGCCGTGCATCAATTGCGCAGTTTTGGTGTCGATCTTGAGCGAGACCGTGCCGTCGGGACCGAGCGCCGTCTCCCCCTCGGCGACAATCTCCGGGGGCTCGGGCTGGGAGAACCAGTAGGGATAAAAGAAACAGCAGCCCCAATCGCGATAGCTCGGGAAAAACGAGAAGTTCTGCCCGATCCAGTTGTAGCCGCGACCGTAGAGCCAGTCCCAGCGGCCGAACGGGTAGGGAGTCACGTCGGTTGCGACTCGCGTCACCTTGTAAGTTACCCGACCTTGTGTCACTGGAGCCCCGAAGTAGTACTTCGCTTTGAGATCGACTTCGAAGGCATCCCCGAGTAGGAGAGTCTTATCGGGCGCTTCTACGATGACTTCAAACTCGGGCTTCTTGTACTCCTCGACCCGAAATTGACCCCCGCTGTGATTTGCTACCGAGATATTGTAGAGCCCGAGCGTCGCGCGCTCTTCGAGCGGCAGGCTCAAGTTGAGGCCGCCCCACTCGTCCGAACGAATCGTCTCGTCAAAGATGATCTCACCGCGCGGGTTGCGAATCTTGACGCCAAGATCTTGGTCTGCGAACTGAGTGCCGTCGTCGTCGTAGCTCACGCGGCGTAGCCAGGCGCGCGCTTCGACGGTATCTCCGGGTCGATAGACGGGTCGATCGGTCATCACAAAAAGGCGGGTTTGGTCGTACTTCGAACTCGACCGGCGCGGAAACCAGATCGACTGCCAACCCCGAAATGCAAACTTCTTGCCCTGGCGCGCGGTAACGAGCCAATTGTGTGACTCGCGTTCAACGGTACGGAATATTGCCTGCCCCGCCGAATCGGCCGTTTCGGAATACTGAGCCGTGATCACTTCGTAGCGCCGCTTGTCGGTTCGACGGGTTCGGTACCCTCGAAACTCGAGCTGTGCCTCCGGAACCGGCTCCCCGGTCTTGGCGTCGGCGACAAAGTACCAGCGACTGCCATCGCTGAGCGGCTTCTCAGCGATCAAGAGATCGTCGAGCCAGATAATCGCCGCGAACCGATTTCCATCTTGCATCGTCGCTTCAACAAAATAACCACCCGCTTCGTCGAGCGGGGTTTCGACGTCGACGATCTTATCGAAATGGTCGGGGAGCGGTTCGAGCTTTTGTGACCAGCGCAACCGCCGGGTGGCCTCGAGGTATTGAGTGCGCTTGCGATTGACGAGGTCGTAGCCGAGTTGATTGATATTGACGCGTTGATAGTCGACTCGGTTTGGATCGCTCTTGAGATAATCCCAGATATCGTCGAGCAGCCGTTCGGTGCGAATTGGCGTCGCTTCAAAGTGAACACGCTTGGCGTTTCGAAACTTGAGCCGCAGCTTGACGTCGGTTCCGGCCACGTAGCTCTTGAGGGTCTCGAATCGACCGAGGTTTCCGACGATCGCCTCGAGCCGTGGGCGGTAGTAGCCGGGATTCTCGCTGACGATCAGTTCGAGCAGTGCGGCGGCGCGAGGGTATTGCCGGCGGTTGGTGAAGATCTGGGCGAGTGAATCTCGAGCCTGAACCGCACGGTTTCCCGATTCGGCAACCCGCTCGTAGAGGTGGATCGGGTTGTGTTCGGCGGGGAGTTCGAGTCGGCGAATTCCCGTGGCCAACCGACAGATTGTCTCTTGGTCGCTGAGTCGGTGGACCGCGAAGGGGCCGTCCTTCCCCTCGAGTAGCTCAGGATCGAAGGAACCAAAGCGGCTCTGGACGAGCGTCTGCACCCCAAACTGGCTCGTCAAGAAATCGGCCCGAGCCAAAAGCTCCGAGCTCAACTGTTCGGGATCCGCGGCCGTCGCCTGAGCGAGTGCCCAACGCCAGCGCTCGCCATCGTTGAGCGACGACCCCCAACTCTCGGGCTCGGCGTAAAAGACCGGTTCACCGCTGGCATCCACAGGAGCCGCCCGCTGAGGCGAATAGGCCCAACCGAGCTCAAGCTCGGGGAGGCTCTCGAGGTCGGTCAAAATCTGAAGCCGCCAACCTTCGATTTGGGCGGGACCGACGAAATGGGCAAGTTGACCGTAGAGGCCGGCTCGCTCTTGTCGCTCGGCTCGACTCTTCAGGTCGCTCTGCGACTTATGGCTTTCGATCGCCTTAAGGATGTGCTGAATCGTGAGAACCCGATCGCGCGCTTGGGAATCGACGCGCTGCCCGCGGCCCCCC